>CAVDAU010000203.1:0-2037 GCA_963607015.1 Streptococcaceae bacterium | reverse complement strand
TATTGGACGCACTCCCACTATGTGCCTCGAAGAGGCACAAACGCCACAGGACATGGGCATCATGCGCCACAGCCTGATGCTCACACATATAGGATGTATATTGGGTGTGCGCCTCGCACTCTCGTCACGGGAGAGAGGGCCGGCGTGCGTGGTCGTTTTCTGACGCGGAAGTCAGGATTTTGCTTAAAAAGGCTGAAAACGTGTGTCCACGCTGTCGGCTGTGTCCGGAAATGGTTAAATTTGCGGTAGACGACAATTAACCGAACAATAATCTTAAAAACCATCGGAACAATGAAAGACCTAAAAATGTACATCGGCGGCAAGTTTGTCGCTGAGTCGCACTCGAAGCAGTGGATCGACGTGCTCAACCCCTCGACAGAAGAAGTCATATCGCGTCAGCCTGCCGGCGACGAGCATGACACCGACGAGGCTCTGAAGGCCGCACGCGCTGCCCAAGGGGCATGGGCAGCGATGCCTGCCATCGAGCGTGCCAAGTATCTCAACCGGATTGCAGAGGGCATACGCCGCCGCAACGACGAGTTTGTGGACATCATCATGCGCGAGCAGGGCAAGACACTGTCGTGGGCGCAGACCGAGGTGGCTGTCACCGCCGACTACTTCGACTACATGGCGACATTCGCGCGCCACATCGAGGGCGAGGTGATACCGAGCGACCGCCGCGGGGAGACCATCATACTGACCAAGCGTCCCATAGGCGTGGTCGGCGGCATCCTGCCCTGGAACTTCCCGTTCTTCCTCATAGCACGCAAGGCCGGAGCAGCCCTGATTGCGGGATGCACCATCGTGATAAAGCCGTCACAGCTGACGCCGGAGAACTGCACCACATTTGCCGAGGTGGCAGACGAGGCCGGACTGCCTGCGGGCGTGATCAACATCGTCACCGGACGCGGTTCCGTAGTCGGCGACCACATAGCCTCCAGTCCGCTGGCCGACATCGTGAGCGTCACCGGATCGGTGGGCGCAGGCGCAAGCATCATGGCAGCCGCCAGCAAGAACATCACCAAGGTGTCGCTCGAGCTGGGAGGCAAGGCTCCCGCCATCGTCTTCCCCGATGCCGACCTCGAGAAGGCGGCACAGTGGATACTGGACAGCCGCATCGGCAACAACGGACAGATATGCAACAACGCCGAGCGCGTGTACGTGCACAAGGACGTGAAGAAGGAGTTCACCGACATCCTGCTGAAGAAGTTCCTGACGGTGAAGGTGGGCGACCCGTGTGCCGACCACACGGTCGACATGGGGCCGCTGGTGGAGAAGCGCGCGCTCGAGAGCGTGGAAGCGAAAGTGGAGAAGGCTGTCAGACAAGGGGCAAAGGTGCTCTGTGGAGGACAGCGCGTGGGCACGAAGGGCTACTTCTATCCCGCCACACTGCTTGACTGCTGCACGCAGCAGATGGACATCGTGCACGAGGAGACCTTCGGGCCGGTGCTCCCGATTGTGGAGTTCACGGACACGGATCGGGTGATTGCCTGGGCCAACGACGTGGAATACGGACTGGCATCGTCGGTCTTCACGAGCAACATCGACACGGCAGCCAAGGTGTGCCGCAACCTGCAGTTCGGCGAGACGTATGTCAATCGCGAGCACTTCGAGGCTATGCAGGGATTCCATGCGGGCATCAAGAAGAGCGGCATCGGCGGTGCGGACGGCAAGCACGGCATCGACGAATATCTCGTGACGCACGTCACCTACCTCGACACACACTACGACGAGTAGCTGCGCGAGGCGCGTCAGACGCCTGCGCAACAAGCTGAAAGTCAGCATTTCCATGGACGTACAGCCACAACTTTGTGGCTGTACGTCCACAGTTTTATGGCTGTACGTCCACAGATCCTATGGCTGTACGTCCACAGATTCTATGGCTGTACGTCCACAGATGTGCTGATTTTTAGTCTGTTATGTGCATGCTTGACGACAGCGTGCGACAGGACTTTGCCATTTCAAACATAAGCGTAGAAGTCAGAAATCATATCCTATGGCGTGTCCGTTCGGGGTGCGCAGCGCACTGTCTATGGA
>CAVDAU010000202.1:0-2110 GCA_963607015.1 Streptococcaceae bacterium | reverse complement strand
CTCAAGTCTTTGCATTGTTATGCGGCTCCGCCGCAATCCTCGGCAAACTTAGAGGCACACACGCCACAGGATATGGATATTGGGATGGCACGGATGAGGGTCCTCAGCGGACGTTCAGTATCTTCTGTGTCTGGAGCGACAGTCTCCACACGGGGTTGTCTTTTACGAAGTTTACGCAGTAGTCGATGATCTCCCGATTACGCTGTGCATTGCCTGTGTCGCAAGGCTGCACACAGTAATGGGCTGCCGTGATGCCGAATGTCGGGTCTTCAGGGGTATGGATGCCGTCGAGAACAATCTTCACTTCGTCGGCAGTCGTGATGACAGGTTGTGCAACTTCTCCAAGGTATGCGGCTTTCGGAGATACGGTTATCCAGTCAACGTTCCGTGGTATGGGACGGGTGCCATTGGTCTCAATGGCTACCGTCTTCCCTGCCTCGTGCAGCTTGTCAACGAGCGACGGCGTGAGCTGCAACGTAGGTTCGCCGCCTGTGATGACCACGAGGCTTGCAGGAAATCCCTTGACTTGGCTCGCGATGTCCTCTTCCGTGAGGTTCTGGTATGGCTGATGCTCCGTGTCGCAGAACGGGCATTTCAGATTGCATCCCGAGAACCGGACGAAGATTGCCGCTTCGCCTGACCGTGTGCCCTCGCCCTGGATGGAGTAGAAAATCTCGTTTATCCTCATAGCGGCTCATCTCCCTGCGCTTTATCCGAGACGTAGACGGCGACATTGTTCTCGCTCTCCATGACCGAGACCTTGTAGCATTGGGGTATTTGCTCGGCCACCCATCGGGCGATGTTCTCCGCCGTGGGGTTGAACGGCAGGATGTCGTTCAGGTTCTTATGGTCGAGCTGCCCGTGTATCTTGTCCTTGATGTGCTTGAAGTCGCAGATCATGCCGTCGCCGTTAAGCTCCTTGGCCTTCACGAAGACGGTTATTATCCAGTTGTGGCCGTGCAGGTTTTCGCACTTGCTCTCGTATGACAGTTTCAGCTTGTGGCTCCCCGCTATCTCCATTCTCTTTGATGCGTAGTACATGGACTTTATGTAAACTTTTGATTTGACGATGGTTCAGTCCTCATATTTGGTCGGGTCGTCGATGCCTGCATCCCTGAGTGCTTCCTTGCGCTCCACGCAGGTGCCACACTTGCCGCAGTGCTTCGCACCGCCCTTGTAGCAGGAATATGTCTTGGAGTAGTCCACGCCGAGCCGCTTCCCGATCTTCGCGATGTCGGTCTTGCTGATGCCTGTGTACGGAGCTTCTATCGTCACGTTCAGGTACGTGCCGTATGCCATTGCCTCGGACATGGACGAGATGAACGACGCACGGCAGTCGGGATAGATGGCATGGTCTCCCGCATGATTGGCGACGAGCACCTTCGTAAGTCCTCTGCTCTCGGCAAGTCCGCAGGCAACGGCGAGCATAATGCCGTTGCGGAACGGCACGACCGTGGACTTCATGTTGTCGTCCTGATAATGGCCTTCGGGAATGGCATCCGCGCCCTCCAAGAGAGACGACTTGAAATAGTCCTTGATGAACGACAGGGGTATGATGAGATGCTCAATGCCGAGCAGACGGCAGTGATGGGCTGCACACTCCGCTTCCCGCTTGTTGTGGTTGCTGCCGTAGTCGAACGTGACGGCGAGCGCGATCTGTTCCTTGCGGTCGTGGAGCAGCGTGACGCTGTCCATGCCGCCGGACAGAATGATGACTGAGTTCTTTGCTTCCATTGTTGTCTGTTTTGAGTTGCCGCAAAATCACGGCAGTGTCAAGAATCGGGTGCAAAACTACGAAAAGAGTTTGAAGAGAGCTTGAACACACGGATACAGAACACGGCTCTTTCATTTAAAAAGGCTTGGATTTCTCCCAAACTGCAGCTCATGTCCTGTGGCGTGTGTGCCTCTTCGAGGCACGTAGTGGGGGTGCGTCTTGTACCCCGGACTGGGGTCGCTTCGCTCCCCTACAGTCCGGGGCTATGCATGAAATCAGCCTCTTCGAGGCTGGTGCGCCGCGCACTCCCAATATACACATCCTATAGGTGTGGGCATCATGCCGTGGTGCCTCGAAGAGGCACATTTTTGCCTAACCCCAGCCTAAGGGAGCGAA
>CAVDAU010000201.1:0-2132 GCA_963607015.1 Streptococcaceae bacterium | reverse complement strand
CATACAATGTGACAACAGACGGCGGCGAGGTAACACCGTCATCGTCCACCACGGACACAGGTGCCATCGCTCTGCTCACGGCTACCGACGGCAAGAGTGCAGAGGGCATCGTCTTCCCGAGCACGGACTTCAGCGGCATGAGCCTGACATTCGGAACGCTGAATATGGGCAAATACTCATGGCCGCTCTCAGACTCCTCCAATGCGGAGAAGTTCGAGGCAGGCAAGAAGTATCTGTACACCATCACCGTCAACAGGACGGAATTGGAGGTCACGGCGACCATCACCGACTGGGCAGCCGGCAACGGCACGGGAGACACCGGCAGTGCTGAATGACAGCGGTGAAGACGCATACACACACAGGAATACGCATCACTTAACATACATAGAGACACATGAATAGACTTTTGTTCCTTGCAGCAGCGGCCATGACATTGGCAGCCTGCAACAGCGAGATGGACGACGACCCGAACGTCGAGATACGCCTGAGAAGCGGATTGGACGTGCAGCAGACCGACACCCGTGCGGCGGCAGGCATCCAGAGCACACAGTTCGACAACGGCGAGAGCATTGACGTATATATCAGCGAGAATACGAACGGCACACCCTCTACTACCTACGGTCAGCCCTTGGTCTACACCACCGGTGGAAATGGGACGATGTCGACCACGACGCAGCCCTACTTCCCCACGAGCGGCAACGGCGTGAACATCTATGCCGTATATCCGTCGGGAACAAGCGTGGCAGATAATAACACTTTCACAATACAGGAAGACCAAAGCACGGATGCCAAATACAAGGCGAGCGACCTGATGTACGGTGCACCGGCGGACAATGCCGTTGTGACACGTACCAAAGACGCTGTGACAATAAAGTTCAAGCACCTGCTGTCAAAGGTGACGGTGACGTTAGCCCCCGGTGCCGGAAGTCCCAACCTTGCAGGAGCTGTGGTGAAGCTGAAAGGCGTGAAGCCGTCTACCACACTGACGGCATCAAAAGATGAATGTTCAATATCCGACGCCAGTGGTGACGCGAAAGACATCACGGTGATGAAAGCAGCAACGGGTGCTTTCTCGGGCAGTGCCGTCATTGTCCCGCAGACACTCAGCACGAGCTTCATCGAGGTGACACTCGCGGACGGCGGCGTACTGACATCGACAGGACTGTCCAACAGCAGCAGTACCGCACTCAACGAAGTAACGCTCGAGACAGGCAAGGCATATACCTACAAAATCACGGTGAACCTGACAGGACTTAACGTGACATCTTCAATCTCTGATTGGGATTCCACAAGCGGCGAGGTGACCGGCAGTGCAGAGATGCCTGACACTGCCGCCTGATTGACGCAGAGCGACAATCAGACAAGAGTGCCAAGCATACCATCTAAAAGGAGATATACTTACCCGACCGAGTAAGTATATCTCCTTTCGTCATGTCAGTATATCTTACTTTGCCAAGTAAGTACTACTGACTTCATCTGTTCTCCTTGTTGATAAGGTTGACGACCACCTTCACCATCACGTCTTTCTCCTCCGTGCAGCTCTCGGCAAGCACCATTTTACACGATTCGGATTTATGCCTATATGAAAATATGGCGTATATTTGCAGAAACCAAGGGTGAAGAAGCTATGGTCAGTGCCAACATACAGTCTATGATACCGAAGATGCAGCAGTACTTTGTCGGGCAACCGATAAAGAGAGCTTGGCTTTTCGGTTCCTCATCGCGCGGTGAGGAGCAGCCTGACAGTGACATAGACATCCTTGTGCAGTACGATGACAATGCCGGCATATCCTTGTTCACCATCTCCCGTATCATGGTGCAGATGAAGGAGTTGCTTGGACGCGACGTAGACCTTGTGGAGGATGGTCGCCTGCTCCCCTTTGCCGCCGCCTCTGCCAACCGCGATAAAATCCTTATTTATGAGAGAAGCTAAAGTAGAGGCTTCCGCATCTTACCCTGTGAGCTTCTGAAGCTCACGCTTCGAAACATATAGACCTGTGGACGTACATAAACGTACCGCATGACATCTGACACCGGAGGCATATCCTATGGCGTGTGTGCCTCGAGGCACATACCGGGGACGCATCGTGTACCCCAGACTGGGGTCGCTTCGCTCCCCTACAGTCAGGGGC
>CAVDAU010000200.1:0-2220 GCA_963607015.1 Streptococcaceae bacterium | reverse complement strand
TGACTGTAGGGGAGCGTAGCGACCCCAGTCTGGGGTATTGGACGCACTCCCACTATGTGCCTCGAAGAGGCACACACGCCACAGGACATGTTACGTTTTGCGTGTTACGTTTAAAACGGACTATGGGTTCAAGTGGCATCGAACTACTAGTTCAAGTGGCAATGAACTACTAGTTCAAGTGGCAATGAACTACTAGTTCAAGTGCCAATGAACTACTAGTTCATTTTTTCCCGGACTAAGGCGGCTAAGAGAGAGAAAGAACCGTGAAACGCTCATAGCACCTGTCATAACGTAAAACACAAAACGCTCATGTCAACACTGCGATACCGTTTCGGTGTGCTGCGGCACAATCTCTTCCGTCGTATTTGCTGCCCCATTGCGAGGATGTCCGCAAAGCTCCTGTCGGCAAATGCTGTCGGGCAGTTCGACGGCAAACGCATAATGATAGTCTCTCCGCATCCCGACGACGAGGTGTTCGGCTGCGGCGGACTTATTTCTCACTGCGTGGCTGCGGGCAATTATCCCCATGTGGTAATCCTGTCCGGGGGAGGCGATTCTTTGGGAGCCGACAGGTCCGACAAGGAACGCGTAGTCGCAGAGAGAGGCAGGCTGACCGACAGGGCAATGGCAGCCTTGGGACTTCCCCTGACCCATCTGACACGCCTCTTCCTCAGCGACGGACACCTGACCGAGGAACTCTCCGACCCTCACAGACTGTCGTCTGTCGTCAGGTCGCTCAAGGATTTGGGACCTCTGCCTGACATCATCCTCGTCCCGTCTCTCTTTGATGACTTCCCCGACCACAAGGCTGCCCACCGCTTCGGACTGCATTTGCAGGAGGAGTGCCGCGCCGGGGGACATGCCCCCGAGCTGTGGAACTACTGCGTGTGGGAGTGGTACTACCACCCTGTGAGACTGGCTCTCAAAGCCCGTGACCACATCTGCCTGACGATGTCCGGCAGTGAGCACGAGGCAAAGAGCCGTGCGATAGACATATACACACAACCCGATGCCGCGTCCGGCGTGTGCTGGAGCGGACGACTTCCCCGTCTGTTCGTGGACGCACACAGGTGGAACGGCGAGATATACTATAGGAACAAATGATAAAAGTCATCACTACCGTCGAGGGCTTTGCCTCTCTTGAAGAGCGGTGGAACGGAATGATGCGGCAGTGTGCAGAAGCCACGCCCTACCAGACCTTCGCGCTCGTCCGTCTCTGCTGGGAGATGTGGCATCCCTCCGGCAGCAGTCTCTACATCGTCTGCCACCACAAGAAGGAGGAGTGGCCTGCGGATGCCATCTTCCCGTGCTATCTGCTCCGTGGCGTGCTTCACTGGATAGACTTCCACTGCGACTTCTGCGTACCCGTCGAGACCGTGCCCTACAACGAGCGGTATGAGATGTATGCCGAAGTGGTCAGGCACATCGCCGCCGACCCCGCCATCCGTAGCGTCAGCTTCTCGAGGGTGCCTGCCACCCATCCCCTGCTCGGCTACTTCAGGGCGTTGGGCGGCTATTCCAAGACGGAGATGTCAAATGCCTACACCGTCATCCCGCTCGACATGGGGGAGAAAGACAGCATATCCGCCATCTCCACCCTTGTCCGTCAGAAGCAGCGCAAGATACGCGAGATTGTGAGAAACGGCGACCGGGGGGGGTATGAGCACTTCCTGTCCTCGTCGTCGCCCTATCCGGAACGCGATGTACGTGAGCTTGCCGATGCCATGACGGCTACCGGCATGCGCAATGCCGCCTATCTCAGCGACAGGTTCCTGAGCTTCTTCCGCAGGCTCTACGACAGCGGGGTTGTCAGCGTCATGGTGGGATATGACGTGCAACATTCGCCTGTCTCCTGCTTCTTCCTGCTCCGCGACGAGCATCGCAATGAACTCATCGAGTGGGTGCTTCTCTACAAGGAACGCCGCCACAACCTTCTGCTCATGACGCAGTTGCTCGACTATATGTATGCTCATGGCATCTGTCGCCTGAACATGGCTTGTGGCATCTACGCCTATAAGCTCACCAACTTCCATCCCGAAGTTCACAACGTGTGCAGCTTCCGTATGTGGCGCACCCACGGAGACTATCGCCGTCAGGAGCTGCGTGCCCTTGCCGCAGGCGTGGTTCGTTCCGTCTGCTACAGGCTGAAACACTTATAAATGCTATAAACAGGTACCGTACTTTCAAATATTTGATATTGGACTTTCAAATATTTGATAT
>CAVDAU010000199.1:0-2229 GCA_963607015.1 Streptococcaceae bacterium | reverse complement strand
TGTAACGCTGCGGACGGTTCTCCGATCCTTCGCCGTTCTGACTGTTGAAGCGCGGGCGATAAGGACGCTGTTGCTGACCGTCGCCGCCGTTGTAGTCGCGCCATACGCGGCCTCCTCCATTGGGATTGAAGCGCGGACGATAGCCGCGTTGCCGGTCGCCACCCTCATAGGTGCGGTGCGGACGGCTGTCACCGTCATTGGCATCCCTGCCGTATGATACTCTCTCATAGTTGCTTCCGCCCGTCTTGCCGGCATCATCGCCGGTGCCACCGGTGGCGTCTTCCCATTTCTCGTTGTCTGTACTCATAATGTTGCTTTGTGAAAAAAATATGTATAACTCAGCCTCACGGCCTCTTTCCTATTGTCTTCAATCCTGCTTCCGCATCCTGCCGGCGGCGTGACGGCACGCGGCGCGACAGCATGCAAGAATGATGCAAGTCCTTATAGTCCTGTGTAGTTATGTGGTGTTATGGCCTTCAGCTCCTTCTTCACCTCGTCGCTGACGTTCAGCTCGTCGACAAACCGATGGATGGACAGCTCCGTGACCTCCTCGTTAGTGCGCGTCAAGGCTTTCAGAGCCTCATACGGATGCGGATAGCCCTCGCGCCTCAGTATGGTCTGTATGGCCTCTGCCACCACGCTCCAGCAGTTGTCGAGATCGCTGTATATGACTTCCTCGTTCAGCAGCAGCTTGCGCAAGCCCTTGAGAGTGCTCTTGACCGCAATCACGGTGTGACCAAGAGGCACTCCGATGTTGCGCAGCACGGTCGAGTCTGTCAGGTCGCGCTGAAGACGCGACACCGGCAGCTTGGCAGCCAAGTGTTGGTAGATGGCATTTGCCATACCGACATTGCCTTCGGAATTTTCGAAGTCTATCGGGTTGACCTTGTGGGGCATGGCACTCGAGCCGACCTCACCGGCCTTGATTTTCTGGTGGAAGTAGCCCATTGATATGTACATCCAGAAGTCGCGGTCCATGTCCATGATTATGGTGTTGATGCGCCTCAGTCCGTCAAACACGGCAGCCATGTTGTCGTAGTTCGAGATCTGCGTGGTATAAAGCTCGCGCTCCAGCCCGAGCTTCTCGCTGACGAACCTGTTGCCGAACTCGCGCCAGTCACGGTCGGGATATGCCACATGATGGGCGTTGAAGTTGCCCGTAGCACCGCCAAACTTGGCTGTTATGGGGACGGCTTTCAGCAGGGCCTTCTGGCGTTGCAGACGGTAGACATAGACCATCACCTCCTTGCCCAGCCGTGTGGGCGATGCAGGCTGTCCGTGTGTCTTGGCCAGCATGGGTATGTCCTTCCACTCTTCGGCATAAGTGGCAAGCTGCTCCTCCAGTTCATCGAGGAGAGGATAGAACACGTCGTCAAGAGCCTCCTTGACCGACAGCGGCACGGACGTATTGTTAATGTCCTGCGATGTCAGGCCGAAGTGGATGAACTCCTTGTATGGTTCCAAACCGCCGATGCGGTCAAATTGTTCCTTCAGGAAGTACTCCACCGCCTTCACGTCGTGGTTTGTCACGCTCTCTATGTCCTTAATGCGTGCGGCATCGGCCTCGGAGAAGTTGCGGTATATGCCTCTCAGCGTCTCGAACACCGAACGGTCGACGGTGGCGAGCTGCGGCAGAGGTATCTCGCAGAGGGCGATGAAATACTCCACCTCTATCCTGACACGGTAGCGTATCAGTGCAAATTCCGAGAAGTAGGCAGCCAAAGGTTCTGTCTTGCTGCGGTAGCGTCCATCGATAGGCGATATCGCATTGAAAACGTCAAGTTCCATCTTTCTATTGTCTCCGTGCGTCTTTTAGAAATGCAAAAGTACGAGTTTTTTATTTACCTCCATCACGGACGGGCAAAATGTTGGGACAACAGACCACGGCTCTTTCATTTAAAATGGCTTGGACTTGAACCCATAGTCCGAGGATGTTGGGCTTTGGGTGTTGACATTAATCGTCTTGCCTCGGGACATTAATCGTGTTGGCTCGAGACATTAATGTCATTGGCTTGAGACATTATATGTCTGACACCGTGCCGCCTGCGGCATCCTCACGTCCTGTGGCGTGTGTGCCTCTTCGAGGCACGTAGTGGGAGTGCGTCTTGTACCCCGGACTGGGGTCGCTGCGCTCCCCTACAGTCCGGGGTTTCACAAAAATGTGCCTCTTCGAGGCACCACAGCATGATGCACACTCTCATAGGACGTGTAACTTCGGAGTGCGCGGCG
>CAVDAU010000198.1:0-2346 GCA_963607015.1 Streptococcaceae bacterium | reverse complement strand
CAACAAAAACTAAAAGGTTAGAATGGACTATTTTTGCTACCGCTGAATAGTTACAGAACGGTTACATCGTGGTAAAAGCTGTTAAATCAGTCAGGAATACAACGATTTTAATATTATTTAGACCGCATCTTTCGCAACTCTATAATTTAAATAGTAATTTTGCGAAAAAATAACGAACAGAAATCATGTCAGAATCAATTGATATCCGCGAGCTAAACATACGGATAGAACAACAAAGTGCATTTGTCACCAATCTGGTGACAGGAATGAATCAGGTCATCATCGGTCAGCGTCATCTTATCGACTCGCTGCTTATTTCGCTTTTGAGCGACGGGCACATACTGCTTGAAGGCGTCCCGGGATTGGCCAAGACACTTGCAATAAAGACGCTTTCGCAACTTATTGATGCAGAATACAGCCGCATTCAGTTTACACCGGACTTGTTGCCGGCCGATGTCATCGGAACACTGGTATATTCGCAAAAAGACGAGAATTTCCATGTGAAGAAGGGACCGGTCTTTGCCAACTTCATACTTGCAGACGAAATCAACCGTGCTCCGGCCAAGGTGCAGAGTGCTTTGCTTGAAGCCATGCAGGAGCATCAGGTGACAATAGGCGACAACACGTTCGCCCTTCCCACTCCTTTCCTTGTAATGGCGACACAGAATCCGATAGAACAGGAAGGAACATACCAGCTTCCGGAGGCACAGGTCGATCGTTTCATGCTCAAGGTGATAATCGACTATCCGTCACTTGAAGAGGAAAAACTCATCATCAGGGAGAACATCAGCAAGGCTTTCCCAAAAGTAACGCCTGTGACCACTGCTTCCGAGATAATGAAAGCGCGGGAGATTGTGTCGCAAGTCTATATTGACGAGAAAATAGAACAGTACATCGCCGATATCGTGTTTGCCTCGCGCTATCCTGAAAAATACGGATTGGCGGAATTGAAGGAGATGATAACTTTTGGCGGCTCGCCACGAGCCAGCATCAATTTGGCAAAGGCAGCCCGCGCATACGCGTTCATAAAACACAGAGGATATGTTGTGCCCGAGGATGTAAGAGCTGTCGCCCATGATGTCATGCGCCACAGAATAGGGCTTTCTTATGAGGCGGAAGCAAGCAATGTCACAAGCGAAGAAATCGTGTCGAAGATTATAAACAGAGTGGAAGTGCCATAATTCCGCCCTGCGGACAATTTGGATTGACACGTTTGAACTTCTTATATTCTTGTTGCATAGATTGTGGAAACTTCTGAAATATTAAAAAAAGTCCGGAAAATAGAAATAAAGACCAAAGGACTGAGCCAGAATATTTTTGCAGGGCAATACCACTCTGCTTTCAAAGGCAGGGGCATGGCCTTTGCGGAAGTGCGGGAATATCAATTCGGCGATGACATCCGTGACATTGATTGGAATGTGACGGCACGTTTTCGCAAACCCTTTGTCAAAGTATATGAGGAGGAACGCGAACTGACAGTGATGCTCCTTGTTGATGTTTCTGGCTCGCTTGACTTCGGAACGATAAAAAGCACGATATCCGACATGGCCGTGGAAATGGCGGCCACATTGGCTTTCAGTGCCATTCAGAATAATGACAAAATCGGCGTAATATTCTTCTCTGACCGCATAGAGAAATACATTCCACCCAAGAAAGGGCGCAAACACATTCTTTACATAATCAGAGAAATGCTTGATTTCAAGCCCGCAAGTCAGAAAACGGACATAGGGGAGGCTGTCGCTTTCTTCACACGTGTGATGAAACGCAGGTGTACGGCATTCCTGTTAAGCGATTTCTACGACCGGAAAGACTTTCAGAAACAATTGCAAATAGCCAACAACAAGCATGACTTGATGGCGATACAGGTATATGACAGACTATCGAAATCATTGCCGGATGTCGGACTTTTGAAGGTGCGTGATGCGGAGACGGGGCATGAACAATATATCGACACGAGTTCAAGACAATTGCGTGCCGCTCATGCACGCTATTGGCAGGAAAGGGAAGAGCTGCTTAACCAGGCGTTTTCAAAGAGTAATGTCGATTGGGTGTCCGTTACCACCGATGGAGATTTTGTAAAGGCACTGATGGTATTGTTTGCATCAAGGAACAGCTAAATGTCGTTTCTGTTAAAATTAGGAGATTTGAATTTGAGAATAGCTTTATCTTTTATCATCGCTTTTGCGACCTTTTTATCCTCATTTGCGCAAGCTGTCAGTGTAGAGGCGAAACTGGATTCAATAGCAATACGCATTGGCCAGCAAGCCCATCTGTCCGTTTCCGTGACCTCACAAAAAGGAACTCATGTCACATTCCCCGCATTCAAACATTCCCAGTATATTGTGC
>CAVDAU010000197.1:0-2351 GCA_963607015.1 Streptococcaceae bacterium | reverse complement strand
GCGTTGGACGGCCGCTTTTTCAGATTTTTATCTTCAACACCCTGCCGCTGTACCCCGGGATGGTCATGAATGTGGCCTGATGCGGAGACAGGCTGATGTCCAGCGAGGAGCCCGTCAGCAAGTCCCGTGCCTCAGTGCTTTCCATCACAGGAATGTCGAGACAATGGAACAGATGTTCCGGCAGATTGATTGCCACATCGGCATCCGCAGCGTCGAAATTCACCGCCACAAGCAGCAGGTCACGTCCGCTCTTGCGCACAAAGGCGTACCGGCGGTGCTCGTTGAATTGCCATCCGTTGATGTTCGCGTATGTGAGGTCAAACTGCTGTCCGTCGGACACGGCGGGTTCCGACACAGCTACGTTCAGTATCTTCCGGTACTGTGCGTAAATCTTCTTCTCGCTCGGTGTCAGTCTCCGGCTGTCGGCAGCACCGTTTCCGTACCACCGTCTCACCGTCGGCACGCTCCAATAGTCAAATATCGTAGTGCGCCCGTCAAGTCCGCTGAAGCCCTCGCTGTCCATCCCCCTCTCGCCGAACTCCTGTCCGAAATATATCATCACCGGATTGGCGTTGAGCAATGCCGAGACGATGAGTGCAGGGATGGCCTTCTGTGCGTCGCCGCCGAGGAAGTCGGAGGCAATGCGCTGTTCGTCGTGGTTCTCGAGGAAGTTCAGCATGTGCAGTGCAATGTCATCGACGCTCCGGCGTGCCGACGATATGTCAGAAGCCGAGCGGCGGCAACAGATGATGTCCTTCAGCGTGTCATACAGCCCCACCTTATCATAAAGGTAGTCGAAGTGCCCTCGGTTGATATATTCGCGGTACAACGACGGATTGTAGACCTCTCCGATGAACACGATGTCCGGATGCTTCGCCTTCACACGGCTGACAGCCCAGTCCCAGAACTCCACAGGTACCATCTCCGCCATGTCGCAGCGGAACCCGTCGACCCCGCGCGATGCCCAGAACAGCAGTATGTCCAGCATCTTGTGCCATGTGTCGGGCACGGGACTGAAGTGGCACGCACGGCCTCCGGCATAGTCCACGCCGTAGTTCAGCTTCACCGTCTCGTACCAGTCGTTGCGGTCGGGACAGGCATCGAAACGGTCATTGCCGGTCGCCTTGGCAGGATATTCGCGGTATGCCTCCTCGGCAGTACCCTTCATGTCGAAGCGGCATTGCAGTGCGGTGTTTGGAATGTAGTAGAAGTTGTTGTCCGGCGAGAACGACACGGTGCTGTCGTCGTCCTGTCCCAGCTGTGCCGTCCCCCGAGGCTGGGAGTCCGAACGGTACTGACGCGCCACGTGGTTGGGCACGAAATCCATTATCACCTTCAGTCCCGCAGCGTGCGTGCGTTCGACGAGCTGCATGTATTCGTCCATGCGGCAGGACACGTCCGTTGCCAAGTCGGGGTCTACGTCGTAGTAGTCCTTGATGGCATAAGGCGAACCGGCCTTGCCCTTCACCACTGCCGGATGGTCGCGGTCTATGCCGAAGCGGCTGTAGTCGGTCTGCGTGGCGTGTTCGATTATACCTGTGTACCAAACGTGTGTTGCGCCGAGACTCTTGATGCGCCGGAGCACGTGCGGGGTGAAGGCATCCATCTTGCCGCAACCGTTCGTGTCGATGTCGCCATCGGGGACACAATGGGCATTGGTGTTGCCGAACAGACGCGGCAGGACCTGATATATGACTATCTTCATAGTAGATGGTAGAATTTATACTCCAACAGCGTTTCGTTGGCCTTCTTATAGCCCGCCATGAATATCTCCTGAGCCTTCTCCAACTTGGTGTTGCCGTAGGAAGACAGGTTCGTAGGCTCTATCAGTATGTCGGCCAGGTCGCGCTCTGCCAGGGTATTTGAGTTTGACATGAAGTGATAAGAACGTTCGGCTATGTTTATCATGTTCAGCTTGTACTTAGGTGCAAGCAGGGGACTGACATTGACAGCCACAACGCGGCGGCACGTGTTCCTCAGCGTGGACACCGGCAGGTTCATCAGCACGCCGCCGTCGACATAGTTGGTGCCGTTTATCACCGTGGGCTTGAACAGTATCGGCATGCTGCACGATGCCACCACGCGCTCGGAAATCGCACCCTTGGTGAAGTGTACGGAGTGCCCGTGGTCAAGGTCTGTCGCCGTGACCATCGTCGGGAGTGGAAGATCTTCGAGTCGTTTCACCTTCAGATGTGTGTCGAGAAACGCCTTCAGCTCGTTCAGGTCGAAGAAGCCCGACCGTGGTATCGTGGGTTTCGTGAGGTCGAGGAACTTCAGACCCTTGAAGAAGTCGAGCACGCGGTACGGCTCGTTGCCGTCGGCAATGAACACCCCGACGAGTGCTCCCGCAC
>CAVDAU010000196.1:0-2351 GCA_963607015.1 Streptococcaceae bacterium | reverse complement strand
GTTCAACCATAGATTCTATGGACGTACAGCCACAGCATCTGTGGACGTACAGCCACAAAACTGTGGATGTACAGCCATAGAACTGTGGACGTACAGCCATAGAACTGTGGACGTACAGCCATAGCATCTGTGGACGTACAGCCATAAATACACCGATATTCAGCACGTTACAACACATAATACGTAACACGCTCAACGTAACGCGCTCTAAGACCCGGAAGAAACAAAACAAATGTGTAAGTTTTACGCGTTTTGTTTGTTTCGTAACAATAAAGTTTGCACCTTTGCGTTGAAACAACGCATCCGCAATATGGGAAACAAGGAATACACTTACAAATATCCACATCCGAGTGTGACTACGGACTGCGTGATATTCGGATTCGACGGCAACAAGCTGAAGGTGTTGCTTATCGAACGAGGCATTGAACCATTCAAGGGGAAATGGGCTTTCCCCGGTGGTTTTCTGAAGATGGACGAGTCGGCAGAAGAAGGGGCCTTGCGCGAGTTACAGGAAGAGACGGGGTTGACAGGTGCATATATCCGCCAGTTCCATGCTTTCACGGCACCGGACAGAGACCCTCGCGAGCGTGTCATCACCATTGCCTATTATGCTTTGGTGCGTCTGCAAGATGTGACGGGAGGTGACGATGCAGCCAAAGCACAGTGGTTCTCACTCGACGAGGTTCCATCTTTGGCTTTCGACCACGACATGATACTGCGCATGGCAGAGAGGGCATTGCGCAGACAGATACATTTCGAGCCCGTGGGGTTCGAAATGCTGCCGGAGAAATTCACGATGAAAGCCCTGCAGCAACTCTACGAGGCCATCCTGAGCGTGAAGTTCGACCGTCGCAACTTCTATAACAAGATGCTCCATCTGGGACTGCTCAACCAGCTCGACGAGACACGGAAAGAGCCCGGCAAGAAAGATGCAATACTCTATACGTTCAACCATCAGATGTATGAGGAGATGAAGCAGAAAGGATTCAGACTGGAATTTTAACCTGAAAAAGAAGACTGATATGGAACAATGTGTCACGAATTTGAGAAACTTGTTGTTGAGCGAAGCTATCGGCGACATTGCAGGACAACCCTACGAATTCAACAATCGCACAAAGGACTATGCCAAAGTGAATCTGTTGTGTCCGGACAACGACTATACCGACGACACGGTATGCACATTTGCCTGTGCGGAAGCCTTGTTGCACCATAGAGATATGGCAGAAACATTGTGGAGCAGAGGGCGTGCCGACTTTGACCGTGGTTTTGGCGGCCGTTATGCCCGGTGGCTCATATCGCCGAGGATAAAGCCGTCATACCATTCGTTTGGCAACGGCAGTGCCATGCGCTGCTCTGCTGCAGGATTTATGGCAAAGACCAAAGAGGAGTGCATCAATCTGGCTACGCAGACGGCCATGCCAACCCATGACCATCCCGAAGGCATCAAGGGCGCGGTGTCCACTGCACTTGCCATCCATTACGCCATGCAGGGCGAGGACAAGGACTTCATCCGCAAGAATGTGCTTGGCGAGTATTACCCCGACCGGAGCGAAAAGACATACGACAGCATAAAGCCCGGCTACTATTTCGACGAGACCTGTCAGCTGACTGTCCCTGCCGCATTGATTTGCTTCCTTGAAAGCAAAGATTATGCAGACTGCCTGAAACTTGCCATCGCCCTTGGCGGTGATGCCGACACGCTGGCAGCCATAGCCGGTCCGATGGCATACGCCTTCTACAAGGAAATGCCCGCCGAACTCATAGAGAATGCCAAGAAGAAACTGCCGCAGTGGATGCTTGACATAAACGAGGAGTTTGACAATTATTGCAACCGCCATTAAATCTCACCGATATGGAAACAACAAACGTAAAGAGATTCATCGACATACAAAATGAATCCAACCATTACGAGACAGCCCTGAATGAGATCAAAGCCGGAAGGAAACAGTCACATTGGATATGGTATATCTTCCCGCAGATAAAAGGCTTGGGACATAGCATGATGTCCCGGACCTATGCCGTCAGTTCCCTTTCTGAAGCGAAGGCTTATTGGGAGAATGATATTCTGCGCAGTCGTCTGAAAGAAATAACGGAGGCCTTGCTTGGTCACAAAGACGATACAGCGGCATCTATCTTTGGCGACTTGGACGCAAGGAAAGTCAAGTCGTGCATGACCCTATTCAATATCGTCTCGCCGCATGACATATTCGAAGACGTACTCAACACCTTCTATGACGGGAAGCAATGCAAAGCCACCTTGTCGCGAGTGAGCGCAGAGCTGAAATATCACACAGAAAATGCCCGCTGAACTCATAGAGAAGAGCTACGGCTACAAGCAGGCTCTCTCTATT
>CAVDAU010000195.1:0-2379 GCA_963607015.1 Streptococcaceae bacterium | reverse complement strand
ACACGGTCTTTCGGACACTCAAATCCTTCAGGCAGAGCGTCGAGGCTCTGGAAGCGAAAGAAGAAATACACGATATGAATTTGACCTGACGGCGGTCAGCAAGAACTCGCATAAATGAAATCACGTCGTTGATGAAGATCCCGCGGTATTCCACCGACGGCGACTGCTCGCTGGTGTAACCTGCGGGCAGCGTGAACACCTCGCGTGGCTCCGGCATCACGTCGGCCCACCATTCCCACGGCGACACGCCTATCAGCCGCGACAGCTCCAGCAGGCCGTAGGCCGTGCCGCGCTTGTCGCTGCCCGTGATGAACAACAGCCCGCGATTGTTCACCTCCAAGCGGAATGCCTGTGTGCGCTCGCTCATTGCCGAGTCGGTCTTTACCACCACTTGTGCCTTCTGCGCCTCGGCCATCGCGACCTCACCGCCGAACACGGTGCGGTAGTCGCCGGTAAACATTTCCAATGCCGTCCACACCACGGAGTCCTGGCCCTCGGCCATGCTCACCGTGACAGGCTGTCCCTGGCGGAGCGTGAAGGAGTGCGCAGCTACGCAGCTAAATGATAAATAATAAACTCCGTCGCTTCATGGCTGTTATGGTTTTGATGATTTTAGTTATTGATCTGTACCTTTATCCCTTTCGGCGCGCGGTATGTGGTGCGCACTTTCCCGTCGCTGCCTTTGACGTGCTTGATCGACACGTCACCCTTGGGTGTGGGGAATGTCCCCTCGGCCCATTCGAGGTCGCCCAAGTGGGGCGTGACGGTCAGTCGGCGGCACCCCGGCTCCTGCACCTCCACGCCGAGGACAGTGGCCGTGAGCCACGGCGTGATGCCCGACGCCCATCCGTGACAAAGGCTGTGGCGCAGGCTCGAGTAGCAATATTCGCCGTAGGTCTTGTGAACATCGATCTTGCCCTCCGGCATCAGCTCGTCGATGCGCGCGGCATTCTGAAGCCAGGCGGTGTCGAAATGCTCCCAGAACGTGGTGGCGCCGAGTTGGAGCATACCGCCCCAATACTGCCTAACGATGTCGAGCGCCTCCTGCCACAGCCCCGCCTTAGCCATGCTCTGCAGCATGTAGTAGCCGTAGAACGTGGAGAAACCCTCCGCGCCGCCCTTGGCGATGACCTGCTGGCAGGCCTCCTCCGGCTGCATCCATCCGCAGAGCGCCATCAGCGCCGCCGCCTGCTTCAGGCCATTGGGAGACGGTACGGACTTATCAAGCCGCACACTCACCGACTGGCATAGCCTTGAAGTCTCGCTGTCGCCAAGCTCCTTGCATAGGAACGCCGCGTCGGTCATCGCCCACCGCAGCAGGGCGCGGTAGCCGGTCTCCACGCCAGCCTTGTTGGGCGACGAGGGCCAGTCGAGGAAGTGCAGGCCCGGGATGTCGAGCTTGCCGTCGGCGTCGACAGCCAGGTTGAACTGTTTGACGAGGCCGGTGATATAGTCACGGTTCTCTTCGAGGAACGCCTTGTCGCCCTGATGCATGTACCAGTCATACATAATGATAATGTACCACATAGAGTAGCTGCTCAAGCCGTTGATCCACTGCGGCAGCGGATACTGGCTCGTGGCGAGGCGCAGCGTCTGCGGCACCACGTCGCTCTGGCCGAAGACGCTCATGATGGTCGCCGTCTCGGGGTGCATGTCGCCGAGCCATACCGTGCGGTCGCGCTTGATGCCGTCCCACAGGTAGTCCTGCATACACAGTTGCACCGTCCATGCCCCCGTGCGCCAGATGTCGTTGAGCAGCGTGTCGCTGCAAGCGAAGCTGCCGCGCCACGGCTCGTCGCGATAGACCAGCACGGCGGGAAGCTCCGAGACATGGACGGTGCCCTGGCGCGGGAAGTCAATCCTCACGAAACGGAAGCCCGTGTTGCCCACCTCCGTCATGCCCTGCGACGGGGCGAGTATGCTCATGTCGCGGATGGAGTGGTCGTTGGTGGAGAAGCCCCTGCGGCGGCGGTTATGGTCCCAGTCGCTCATGGCCTCGGAGACCGACTCGCCAAAGCGCACCCGCATCGGCTGCGTGCCCCACGGACGCGCCGGGCCGAGGAAGATGCGCAGTCCGCCATGCAGCTCCTGACCGTAGTCGAGGAGGATGGAGGCCGTGTCGTTGGCCGTCGTGGTGAGCTTGGCCATGTTGCGGGCCTGGAACTCCGACTGACCAGGACCCACGCGGAGCAGGGCCTGTGCGTTCTCCACTAACGAGTCGCTGCTGACCCACACGATGCGTTTGGGATAGACGTACATGCGCGACAGCTGGTCCCGGCGCACGTTCTTGCCTTGCAAGCGTCCTTCGGCCGAGCGGTCGCTATCAGGAACCTGCGCGGAAGCGAACCCTGCACATAGTATCAACGCAATAATGGATAT
>CAVDAU010000194.1:0-2480 GCA_963607015.1 Streptococcaceae bacterium | reverse complement strand
CTTCACCTTTGCCGATGTGGACGGACAACAGGCGACGGTCGACGTTGCTGATGTGGAGATAATCAGCGAGGACATCCCGGGCTGGCTCGTAGCCAACGAGGGCAACCTGACAGTGGCATTGGAGGTGACCATCACCGAAGACTTGCGCCGCGAGGGTGTTGCACGTGAACTGGTGAACCGCATACAGAACCTGCGCAAGCAGAGCGGCCTGGAGATAACGGACAAGATCAATATCCTTGTGACGCACAACCCCAACAGCGACGAGGCAATCAGCGACTACAGCGACTACATCTGCCGTCAGGTGTTGGGACTGTCGTTACAGTTGGCAGACAGCATCGATGGCGGTACGGAGTTGGATATGGACGACTTCAAGCTGACGGTGAAGATAGCGAAGGCTTGACGACGGAAGGGCGCAAGGCTATATATATAATAAGGTATAATCATAATCCTCAAAATCTAACTAATTATGGCGGAAAAGACAAGATATTCGGATGCTGAACTCGGGGAGTTCAAGGAGATAATAAACGAGAAGCTCGCTGTGGCACTGAAGGACTACGAACAGATGATGGCCAGTCTGCGTGGCACGGACAGCAATGGCATTGAAGATACCTCATCGAGCTACAAAGTGATTGAGGATGACTCTTTCGCCTTGGCACGCGAGGAGACGTTGCGTCTGGCACAACGCCAGCTCAAGTTCATCAAGAGCCTGCAGGCGGCATTGGTGCGCATAGAGAACAAGACCTACGGCATCTGCCGCGAGACAGGAAAGCTCATTCCTGCCGAACGTCTGCGTGCTGTTCCTCATGCCACGCTGAGCATCGAGGCCAAGAGAAAGAGATAAGAAGGAATATGCGAGTGAGCAGTGCGAAGATGGAAGGTGTAGGGAATTGTAGAAGACATCTCACGAGCGGATGGTTATGGGTGCTGCTGATTGTGGCACTGCTGGCTGTAGACCAAGTCATAAAGTTCTGTGTCAAGACCGGCATGTATCTGCACGAGAGCATCCGCATCACCGACTGGTTCTACATCCTTTTCACCGAGAACAACGGCATGGCTTTCGGCATGGAGCTGTTTGACAAGCTGTTCCTCACCGCGTTCCGCATTGTCGCCGTGGTTCTCATCGGATGGGCATTGACACGCTTCGTCAAGGGTGGTGTCAAGCCGGGCTTCATGCTGTGCGTGTGTCTCATCTTCACCGGAGCATTGGGGAACATCATCGACAGTGTGCTCTATGGCGTTCTCTTCAGCGAAAGTTCCTATCATCAGATTGCCACCTTCATGCCCGAGGGCGGTGGCTACGCCCTGCCTTTCTATGGCAAGGTGGTCGATATGTTCTACTTCCCTATAATCGAGACCCGTTGGCCGGATTGGATGCCGCTGGCGGGCGGTGAACCGTTTGTGTTCTTCAGCCCGATATTCAACTTTGCCGACGCGTGCATAAGCTGCGGCATCATCGCGCTGTTGCTGTTCTACTACAAGTATGTCAACACCGCCGTCGGACTCCTGAAAAGGAAGAAGGACGACAAGGAAGAAGAAGATCGGCAGCCTGCTCAGTGACACTATGAAGGCCTGCATGCACATATTGTCAATGCTGCTTGCGGCAACAATGCTTGCCGTGACCGTTGCCGCGTGCAGTGAGGAGAGACCCGACTATGTGTTGTCCGAGAGCCGAATGGCCGATGTGTTGATGGATTATCATTTGGCAAAGGCAATAAGCGAATCCAACGGCGTTGACAGCGAAGATACACCGTACTATGTGCTCTCGGCATTCGAGAAGAACCACATCACCGAAGCACAGTTCGACTCCACATTGGCATGGTATTCGGCGCGTCCGCAGCAGATGGACGAAATCTATAGTCGTGTGCGCGAACGTCTGCAACGCGAACGTGACGGAGTGCACCGTCTGCTCATGGCGCGTGATAACCGTACAGGCGGCACCGTCCGTGGTGACCGTGTCGACATTTGGCAGGGAATGTCCATGTTCAGCCTTAATGGCTCGGAATATAATGACCGTGTGACGTTCAACTTCACTAACGACCGCAACTTCGAGGGACGCGACACACTGCGTCTGAGTGCACGCTTCCGCTTCTTCGACACCCTGTCTGTGCGCTCCGATACGGCTGTCATGGCAATGTCGATACGCTACAAGAACGACAGCGTGATAGGCCGCAGCCTCACCTTCACCACCGATGGCATACGGACCATGCAGCTATATAACGACACGCTCGGCGACATACGCGAGGTCAACGGCTTCATCTACTATCCGTCCAAGTCGTCATCGGGCATCATGCTGGTCGACCGCATCAGCCTGATGCGTCTGCATGCCAAGTCTCCGGCACGCTGAAGCACCTCTACCTGTCATCATGCCGTGGTGCCTCGAAGAGGCACACATGCTGTAGGACATGGATGTTGGATGTACTCGCATTTTTGCCCATTTTATCCACCTTTTGTGCTTTGTTTGATTGTTTTTCCGTACCTTA
>CAVDAU010000193.1:0-2525 GCA_963607015.1 Streptococcaceae bacterium | reverse complement strand
CCGATTGTCATCACAATCGATTTTAATCTTGCGCAAGAATTGCTCCAATCTTGCGCAAGAATTGTTTTGGTCTTGAGCAAGAGCTGCTCATATCCTGTGGCGTGTGTGCCTCCCCGAGGCATATATATGGTATCTGTGTAGCCTGGGGATAAAATGGGTGTGCACCGTGCGCCCTCGAGAGAGGCACACATACCATAGGTGCAGTGTCGAGTTTTTACGTTTTGCGTTTTGCGGAATTTGGAGAAAAGTATTATTTTTGCGCCTTGGAAGTGGAAGGAGGCGCGGTACGCGCTCCTGCACAGACGCGCGAATAGGTATAAGGATTTTATATTTTCAACTTAAATACATTTTCGAAATGGCAAAGTTTGACAAATCAGTGTTAGCAAGCTACGGAATCCAGACGGGAACGTCGGAGGTTCTGTACAATCCGTCGTATGAGGTTCTGTTCGACGAGGAGACAAAGCCGGGCCTGACAGGCTTCGACAAGGCTCAGGAGACAGAGCTGGGTGCAGTGAACGTGATGACCGGCATCTACACCGGCCGTTCGCCCAAGGACAAGTACATCGTCGACGACGAGAACTCTCATGACACCGTTTGGTGGGACAGCGAGGAATATCACAACGACAACCACCGCGCAAGCAAGGAGACATGGAACGTCGTGAAGAAGCTCGCACAGGAAGAGCTGAGCTACAAGAAGCTCTATGTCGTGGACGGTTTCTGCGGCACACACAAGGACACCCGCATGAAGATCCGCTTCATCATGGAGGTGGCATGGCAGGCACACTTCGTGACCAACATGTTCATCCGTCCGAAGACAGAGGCTGACTTCGAGCAGGAGCCTGACTTCATCGTCTACACGGCATCAAAGAGCAAGGTCGAGAACTACAAGGAGCTGGGTCTGAACTCTGAGACGGCAGTAGTCTTCAACGTGACAACCAAGGAGCAGGTGATCCTGAACACATGGTATGGCGGCGAGATGAAGAAGGGTATGTTCTCGATGCAGAACTACTTCCTCCCGCTGCGCGGCATCGCCTCGATGCACTGCTCTGCAAACACCGACATGAACGGCGAGAACACCGCCATCTTCTTCGGTCTGTCCGGCACGGGCAAGACCACTCTGTCTACCGACCCGAAGCGCAAGCTGATCGGCGACGACGAGCACGGATGGGACGACAAGGGCGTGTTCAACCTCGAGGGCGGCTGCTATGCCAAGGTCATCAACCTCGACAAGGACGCAGAGCCTGACATCTACGGTGCCATCAAGCGCGACGCACTGCTGGAGAACGTGACAGTGGACAAGGACGGCAAGATCGACTTCGCCGACAAGAGCGTCACGGAGAACACCCGCGTCAGCTACCCGATCCACCACATCAAGAACATCCAGCGTCCCGAGAGCGAGGGTCCGGCTGCAAAGCAGGTCATCTTCCTGTCTGCCGACGCCTTCGGCGTGCTGCCTCCGGTATCTATCCTGAACTCGGAGCAGACGAAGTACTACTTCCTGTCGGGCTTCACAGCCAAGTTGGCAGGCACAGAGCGCGGCATCACCGAGCCTACCCCGACATTCTCGGCTTGCTTCGGCCAGGCATTCCTGGAGCTGCACCCGACAAAGTATGCGGAGGAACTGGTGAAGAAGATGGAGAAGAGCGGTGCGAAGGCATACCTCGTCAACACAGGCTGGAACGGCACAGGCAAGCGCATCTCTATCCGCGACACACGCGGCATCATCGACGCTATCCTGAACCACTCTATCGACGCGGCTCCGACGAAGACGATCCCTTACTTCGACTTCGTGGTTCCGACGCAGCTTGAGGGCGTTGATCCGCACATCCTCGATCCCCGCGACACATACGCAAACGCTGCACAGTGGGAGGAGAAGGCAAAGGATCTGGCAAGCCGCTTCATCAAGAACTTCAAGAAGTATGAGAGCAACGAGGCAGGCAAGGCTCTTGTAGCTGCCGGCCCGAAGCTCTAAACTCTAAGATCTAAGATCTAAGTTCTGAGTTAAAGGTTAATTCTTATAGATGTCAGGCGGGCACACGCATCAGCGTGTGTCCGCTTTTTTTTGGTGCGCGGCGCACCATCGGAGAGGCACGCACACGCCACAGGATATGAGATCCGCCTAAATTCCGTTTAATTTCAGCGGACTGATGTCCTTGCAGAACAGCACCGACATTGGTCTTGAGGCCGACTGAAGTCGTCTCACATCGACCGTTGTGAAAGGACATAGGTCTACTCCTCGAACGACTTTAAGCGGCTTCGAGAAGCATTGCAGGCATAATCGATGTTGGGTGCCGGGGGCACGGTGTCCATGTCCTTCAGCGTGTGTGCCTCTCGAGGCACATAGTAAGAGTGCGTCTTGTACCCCGGACTGGGGTCGCTTCGCTCCCCTACAGTCCGGGGTTTCACATGAAATCAGCCTCTCCGAGGCTGTCCTGCATGAAGTCTGCACTATGCAGGATGCTCTCTGATAGGATATGCTCCGTACATCCTGTAGCGTGTGCATCAAGCCGTGGTGCCTCGAAGAG
>CAVDAU010000192.1:0-2558 GCA_963607015.1 Streptococcaceae bacterium | reverse complement strand
GGATATGCTCCGTACATCCTGTAGCGTGTGCATCAAGCCGTGGTGCCTCGAAGAGGCACATTTTTGCCTAACCCCGGGCTAAGGGAGCGGAGCGACCGCAGCCCGGGGCATTGAACGTACCCGTGGAGTGCCTCGAGAGGTACACACGCCATAGGACATGTATATCGGGCGTGCGCCGCGCACCCTCGAGGTACACACGCCACAGGACATGTATATCGGTGTTGGGTTTGGTGTTATAACGCATTGAAAGTCAGTGTCTCTATGGCTGTACATCCATAGGATCTATGGCTGTACGTCCACAAGTCTATGGCTGTACGTTCATAGAACTGTGGTTGAACGTCCATAGAATTGCGGCTGTACGTTCATAGAACCCATAGTCCGTTTTTAGGCGTTATACGTTTTATCGGCGGGCGTGACGTTGCGCAAAGTCCGAAAAGCGTTACCTTTGTGGTCTGAAAGCAAGAAGTTTACGTACACTAAAAGCATTAAAAACATTATGGCTAAGAAAGCACTTTTGATGATACTCGACGGGTGGGGTATCGGCGACCACAAGAAGGATGACGTGATTTACTGCACCCCCACTCCCTACTGGGACAGCCTGATAAAGACATATCCCAACTCACAGCTGCTGGCCTGCGGCGAGAACGTCGGCCTGCCCCACGGACAGATGGGAAATTCCGAGGTCGGACACCTGAACATCGGTGCAGGGCGCATCGTGTATCAGGATCTCGTGAAGATAAACCGTGCCTGCCGGGACGGCAGCATACTGAAGAACCCCGAAATCATGGCTGCCTACGGCTATGCACGCGACCACGGTGTGAACCTCCACATAATGGGACTGACCAGCACGGGCGGCGTACACTCGTCGTTCGACCATCTGTTCAAGCTGTGCGACATTGCCAAGGAGTATGGCATCGGCGACCGCACCTTCATCCACTGCTTCATGGACGGACGCGACACCGACCCGAAGAGCGGCAAGGGCTTCATCAGCCGGCTGACGGACCACTGCAGCCAAAGTGCGGGACGGATAGCCTCCATCATAGGACGCTTCTACGCCATGGACCGCGACAAGCGGTGGGAGCGCATCAAGATTGCCTACGACCAGCTGATTAACGGCGAGGGCAAGGTGGCTACGGACATGGTGCAGGCCATGCAGGAGTCATACGACGAGGGAGTGACTGACGAGTTCATCAAACCCATCGTCAACGGAGCCTTCGACGGCACGATAAAGGAGAACGACGTGGTGATCTTCTTCAACTACCGCAACGACCGCGCCAAGGAAATCACCGTCGTGCTGACGCAGGAGGACAAGCCGGACATGGGCATGCACACGATAAAGAACCTGCAGTACTACTGCATGACACCCTACGACGCATCGTTCAAGGGCGTACACATCCTCTTCGACAAGGAGAACGTCGACAACACCCTCGGCGAATACCTGTCTGCCAACGGCAAGAAGCAGCTGCACATTGCCGAGACGGAGAAGTATGCCCACGTGACCTTCTTCTTCAACGGCGGACGGGAGAAGCCGTTCGACGGCGAAGACCGCATCCTCGTGCCGTCGCCCAAGGTTGCGACCTACGACCTGAAGCCGGAGATGAGCGCGTATGAGGTCAAGGACAAGTTGGTGGAGGCCATCGGCTCGCAGAAGTATGACTTCATCGTCGTGAACTATGCCAACGGCGATATGGTGGGTCACACAGGCATCTACCCGGCCATCGAGAAGGCCGTCGTCGCCATCGACAACTGCGTGCGCGACACCGTTGAGGCTGCCAAGGCCAACGACTACGAGGTTCTCATCATCGCCGACCACGGCAATGCCGACCACGCACTGAACGAAGACGGCACGCCGAACACGGCACACTCGCTGAACCCCGTGCCCTTTGTCTACGTCACGGCAGACAAGAGTGCCAAGGTCGAGGACGGCGTGCTTGCCGATGTCGCTCCCTCGATACTTCACATCATGGGCATGGCGCAGCCCGAGGAGATGACCGGCCACGACCTGATAAAGTGACGGGGACGGACGGCATGTTCCAGATAGGCGATGTGCTGATTAGCGACGACGTGCTCGGCAAACGCTTTCTGTGCGACCTGTCACAGTGCAAGGGTGCGTGTTGCATAGAGGGCGATGCCGGTGCTCCCGTGGAGCCGGACGAGGTGAAGCAGATTGAGGATGCCCTGCCGGCAGTGTGGGACGACCTGTCTGCCGATGCCCGCGACGTGATCCGGCGGCAGGGACTGACCTATACCGACGCTGACGGACAGCAGGTCATCTCCATCGTCGACGGACGCGACTGCGTGTTCACCTGCCATGATGCCAAGGGCATGTGTCTCTGTGCGTTGGAGAAGGCGTTCAGGGAGAAGAGGAGCGGGTTCTACAAGCCCATATCCTGCCACCTGTACCCCATAAGGGTGTCGCAGATCGGAGACATGAAAGCCCTGAACTACCACGAGTGGAGCGTCTGCCGGGGGGCACGGCTGTTGGGGCGTAAGCTCAATGTCCGTGTCTATGAGTTCCTGCGCGACCCGCTTGTCCGCCTGTTCGGGCAGGAGTGGTA
>CAVDAU010000191.1:0-2776 GCA_963607015.1 Streptococcaceae bacterium | reverse complement strand
GCGTTTAGCTGCCCCTCCCTGTCAAACCGACGAACACACATATATATATATGAATAGGCTAAAACGTTTTATGTTGTCCCTCTTGCTTGCCGTATCGGCACTCACGCTGTCCGCGCAAGGCAAGACAGGAGTCGGCGATACCGGTCTTTCCGGTTTCGCGACGGACAATGACACGACCTATACTTTCCGCTTCGTGCCGCAGAAAGACATGTTCTACGTGCCTTGGCGCAACAACGGGCAGGAGCTTGCGAGCCTTCTGGAGTTCGTGGAAAATCACAAGACGGACATCACGGACGGCAGGTTACCTGTCTGCGTGGACGGCTACTGCAATTCAGGAGAGTCGAGACAGGCGAGCCTCGCCATTGCCAAGATACGTTCAAACCGAGTGAAGTCGGAACTGATTGTCCGTAAGGGTCTGCGCGAAGACAACTTCGTCACCCACAACCACTTTGCCGACGGCGACTACGTGACGGTGCGCATCGTTCTGCCGAAAGCAACCGTGCCGGTTGCAGAAGACAGACAACCCTATCGTGAAGAAGAGGAAACGGTGCAGACACCGCCCGAAAGCGACAGGACTACAGAAAGAGCAAACGACACGGCAGAGGCAACAGCCCCATCACAGTTGCAGAAACAGGAACAGGTGCAGGAGGAAATCCTGCCCGTGCCGGCGAAGCCTTCCGCCTTCGCCCTGCGTGCCAATCTGCTGCGTTGGGCAACGCTCACTCCCGACCTCGGCGTGGAATGGCGCGTAAACGAACGATGGAGCCTGCAGCTCAACGGGACGTGGACTTCCTGGAGTTGGAACGGCAAGCAACGCCGTTACGCCTTGTGGGAGATCTCGCCCGAGGTGCGCTATCACCTTGGCGCAGGGGAACGGAGCTACATCGGTGTGATGGGTCATACGGGACATTTCAACTATAAGCTCTCCGAAACGGGCAAGCAAGGCAACCTCGTGGGTGGCGGCATGACGGGAGGCTACATCCTGCCCCTCGGCAGCGGCTTCTCACTCGACTTCACGATAGGGGTCGGTTGCAGCTATGTGGACTTCGACAAATACCGCGTCAGCGACGGCGTGCGGGTAAGAGCCGGCAAGGGGAACAAGTACTACTTTGGTGTGAACCGCCTCGGTGTAACGCTGGTCTATAACCTTAAACACGGAGGAGCAAGACGATGAAAAGCAGAAAGATATATTACGCCGTCCTTTTGGCGGCTGCTCTCGTGCTGTCGTTCGCATCCTGTGTGAAGGATGATCTGTTCGACACGTCCCACCCGGACAAGGGTGAAGGGATTATCTTAATCGACTGGAGCGGGAAGGATGCGGAGGCGGAGATTCCGCAGAGCTACACGCTCCGCCTCGGAACGGAAGAGCATACCGTGAGCAGTGCCGACAACTACTTCCGGACATTGCTGCCACAGGGCAGTTACGAGCTGACGGTGTTCAACACACCTGAAGGCATCACCATCAACGGCAACATTGCCACGGTGAACAGTGTGACGGAGGCGACACGCAGTAGTGAGGATACCTCGATTCTTCCGCAGCCCGAATATCTCTTCGCCTCACACCAAACCTTCAGTGTGATGAAGGACGACTCGCTGTACGTCACGGCTCTGATGAATCAGTATGTGCGGCGGCTCGACATCGCGCTGAGCACGGCTGGTACAGGCGGCGTGCACGTGACATCGGGCACGGCAACGCTCAGCGGTGTGGCGAGAGCGATAGACATAACCACCGGCGAGCTTGTAGGCACGTCGGCACAGACAAGCATGGGTCTCACGCCGGAGGGCGACGAGTCGACGGTCAGCTTCATGATCTTAGGCGTGACACCGGTCGAGGTGCAGACACTGACCGCCGACCTGACATTCAGCAACGGAGAGACCAAGACCGTGGTGAGCGACCTCACGGAGCAGCTCACGAAGGTAAACAGCAGCACGGAGACGACGAAGATTACGGGTGACTTGGAGATTGAGTCCGTGGGCGGCGTGATGACAGCCAGGATAACAGGATGGCAGACGGGCAACGGCGGCGGCGAGAACGTGGGCATCAAGTGAGAGACACCGGCATTGTGACAACAAGAACAAAAAACATAGAGACAATGGAGACAACGAAGACTACAATGAGGACGGGAAGGACACGGTTCGGTGCATTGGCACTCCTGTCCGCCGCACTGCTCATGGCAGGATGCAGCAGTGACGATGTCGTGCAGACAGACAACACGGATCGCGTGGCACTGCGCGTGACGAGCGGCATCAGCACCCGAGCAGCGAACAACACATGGACGGCAAACGATGCCATAGGCATCTACATGCTCGACGAGGATGGCGTGGACACGTATGCCAACATCAAGTACACCACGCAGTCCGGAGGCACCGACGGCAAGTTTTTCCCCGCAGCAGTGACAGATACGATATATCTGCCTGTCGACGGCTCCAAGCGTGACTTCATAGCATACTATCCGTATAGCGACGGTCTGACAACCGACAACACCACATACACCATCGACCTCTCCAGCCAAAGCAATCAGGAGGCGATAGACTTCATGGCAGCAGCCGTGGTCAAGGACAAGAGCCGCACGGACAATGCCGCATCGTTCGTCTTCTCCCACAAGTTGGCGAAGATAGCAGTCACCATACAGCCGGGTGCCGGACTTGTGGATGGAGACCTCGCGAACATGATTGTAAGTCTGACAAACCAGCCCTTGCAGGGGACATACAATGTGACAACAGACGGCGGCGAGGTAACACCGTTGTCAACCGCCACAGGTGCCATCGCTCTGCT
>CAVDAU010000190.1:0-2784 GCA_963607015.1 Streptococcaceae bacterium | reverse complement strand
ACCGGTTTGCTCACTTTCAGGTACACACGCCACAGGATATGGATAAATGAAAGAGCCGTGGATACAGAAGGGCAGGCGACGAACATTTTTTGTGGCAATCGGAAACCGTTGACGCTGTTCTTACCGAATAAATGTCTTACTTTTGCACCTTGTAAGATAAATGGAGGGCATTATGAAGACATTAGAGAAACTTTTCGCAGAGAGATTACTGAAGATCAAGGCTATAAAGCTCCAGCCTGCCAACCCTTTCACCTGGGCTTCGGGCTGGAAGTCCCCGTTCTACTGTGACAACCGCAAGACGTTGTCCTATCCGTCGTTGCGCAACTTCGTCAAGCTGGAGCTGTCGCGTTCCATCCTCGAGCACTTCGGGCAGGTCGATGCCATTGCCGGAGTGGCAACAGGAGCCATACCGCAGGGAGCTTTGGTGGCAGACGAGCTTAATCTGCCGTTTGTCTATGTGCGCTCGAAACCCAAAGACCACGGATTGGAGAACCTCATCGAGGGAGAGCTTCGTCCCGGCATGAAGGTTGTCGTTGTGGAAGACTTGGTGTCGACAGGTTCGAGCAGCCTCAAGGCTGTGGAGGCCATACGCCGCGACGGCTGTGAGGTCATCGGTATGGTTGCCTCGTTCACTTACGGATTTCCTGTTGCGGAGAAGGCTTTCAAGGCTGCCAAGGTGCAGCTCGTCACGCTTACGAACTATGAGGCGGTGATGGACGTGGCTCTGCGCACCGGATATATCGAGGATGCTGACGTGCCTACGCTCAACGAGTGGCGCAATGACCCTGCACACTGGGGCGAGGAAAAATGACAACAGAAACAGGAAACAGCCACAGACGATGAACACGACAAGTTTTCAGAGTGAGATAAAGACCATAGAGGCACCGCAGCGCAGTGTCTACGACAAGCTGGCAGACATGGGGAACTTGGAACGCATGGTTGCCAATATCCCGAGCGACAAGCTGAAAGACATAAAGGTGTCCGACGGCTGCCTGACGTTCCCCACCGTGATGGGCGAGATTTCGCTGAAGCTCAGCGAGGCACAGCCGTATGAGAGCATACGCTACAGCACCGTCAAGTCTCCCGTGCCTTTCACGCTCAACATCCTGTTGGGTCGTCCCGCCGCAAGCCGGTGCACGTTGCAGCTCGTCGGTGAGCTGGATTTAAGTCCGTTCCTTCTGAAGATGGCACAGAAGCCCATCACCGATGCGCTGAACCGCATTGCAGAGGCTCTGACGATGATAAACTATTAAGCTCCGGATAGAGGATATGGCACTGAAACTTTGGGAGAAGTCGACTCAGATAAACAAGGACATCGAAGCCTTCACCGTGGGTCGTGACCGCGAGATGGATCTCTATCTTGCCAAGTATGATGTGCTCGGCTCGATGGCTCACATCACCATGCTCCAAAGCATCGGCCTGCTCACCGCAGACGAGTTGGACGTGCTGCTCAAGGAGCTGCGCAACATCTATGCTGTCGCCGAGAAGGGCGACTTCGTCATCGAGGACGGGGTGGAGGATGTCCATTCGCAAGTGGAGCTGATGCTGACACGCCGTCTGGGCGACATTGGCAAGAAGATCCACAGCGGACGATCGCGCAATGATCAGGTGCTGCTCGACCTCAAGCTCTTCACCCGTGAGCAAATTGAGGAGGTGGCTGCACTCGTGAACACTTTGTTCTGCACACTCATAGACCAAAGCGACAAGCACAAAGACGTGCTGATGCCGGGCTACACGCATCTGCAGATTGCCATGCCCTCTTCGTTCGGGCTGTGGTTCGCCGCTTATGCGGAGAGCTTGGCCGACGACATGAGCTTCCTCAGCGCAGCCTACCACATGGTCAATAAAAACCCGTTGGGTTCGGCGGCAGGCTACGGCTCGTCATTCCCTCTGGATCGCACCATGACTACACGGCTGCTGGGGTTTGACGACCTCAACTATAACGTGGTTTATGCACAGATGGGACGCGGCAAGATGGAACGTTATGTCTCCTTTGCCCTTGCCGGTGTCGCCGCTACGGTGTCCAAGCTCGCGTTTGATGCCTGCATGTTCAACAGCCAAAACTTCGGGTTCATAAAACTGCCCGATGAATGCACCACAGGCTCCAGCATCATGCCGCACAAGAAGAACCCCGATGTGTTCGAACTTATCCGTGCCCGCTGCAACAAGCTGCAGGCTCTGCCGCAGGAGGTGACACTTATATCCAACAACCTGCCGAGCGGATATTTCCGTGACTACCAGCAGCTCAAGGAATCGTTCCTCCCTGCTTTCGACCAACTGAAGGACTGCCTGACGATGACAAACTACATCGTCGAGCGCGTCCGCGTCAACGAACACATCCTTGACGATGACCGCTATCTGCCAATCTTCACCGTGGAACGCGTCAACGAACTCGTCTTGCAGGGCGTGCCTTTCCGCGATGCCTACAAGCAGGTGGGGCTTGAGTTCGAGCGCGGAGAGTTCAGCCACAGCAAGACAGTGCATCACACTCACGAGGGCAGCATCGGCAATCTCTGCAACGACCGCATACGTCAGATGATGCAGCGTGCCTACAGCTCTCTCAACACAGCACCTGTGCATCAGGCAGAAAACGAACTCCTGAACCGCTGAAACCCTATCGGGCAATTTCACATCTTAGGTCCGGTAGGGAATCAGTGAGACATATCCTGTGGCGTGTAACTTCGGAGTGCGCGGCGCACTGTCTATGAATGCCCGTCGTTGGGTTCTATGGATGCCCGTTCTTAGGGTGAATGAATGCCCATTCTTAGGTGCTATGAATGCCCA
>CAVDAU010000189.1:0-2845 GCA_963607015.1 Streptococcaceae bacterium | reverse complement strand
ATAGAACCTGTGGACGTACAGCCATGGAGACGCTGATTTTCAATGCGTTACAACGTCCAACACCCAACACCGATATTCACGCCACGGGATATGGATAAATGAAAGAGCCGTGGCCGCCGCCACGGGTCGTGGCAAACTTTTTGGGCCGAAGATGTTGTGTGATTGAAAACAAGCCATTACCTTTGCACCGTGTTCGGGATGAGAACACCATAAGTGAAAATTCTTCCTTAGCTCAGTCGGTTAGAGCATCTGACTGTTAATCAGAGGGTCCTTGGTTCAAGTCCAAGAGGAAGAGCAGAGAAGAAGGGTAGAGGGAATGTCGGTAAAGAGAACGACGTTCCCTTTCTTTGTCATAGCGGGAATGTTGCTACCTTATTATATAGAAAACGTCATCGAGGCAGGATGTGACGAGGCGGGGCGTGGCTGTCTGGCAGGTCCGGTCTTCGCCGCCGCCGTGGTGTTGCCGCCCGACTATGAGAACAGCCTGCTGAACGACTCGAAGCAGCTGACGGAGCACCGCCGCTACGAGCTGCGCGAGGTGATTGAGCGCGACGCGCCGGCATGGGCTGTCGGCATGGTTAGTCACGACGAGATTGACAGGATAAACATACTGAACGCCAGCATCAAGGCCATGCACCTGGCACTGGACAGGCTGACACTGCGCCCGCAGCACATCATCGTCGACGGCAACCGCTTCCGCCCCTACGGGACGGTTCCCCATCACACCGTGGTGAAGGGCGACGGCAAGTATCTGTCGATAGCGGCGGCATCGGTCCTGGCAAAGACCTACCGCGACGACTTCATGAACGGAATTGACGCGGAGTTCCCCGCCTACGGCTGGAAGCGCAACAAGGGCTATCCCACGCGGGAGCATCGCGAAGCCATAAAGAAGCATGGCGTGTCGCCATACCACCGCCTGACGTTCAATCTGCTCGGGGATCCGCAGCTCACCCTCGACTTTTAGGCTTAATGCGGATTAGGCTTGGCAGACAGAGTTTTAGGAATGAAAAACGGATGGACTTAAAGTAACGCAATAAAGACAATAAATATATGGATGAAATGGAGAAAAGTGAGGCGCACAACAGTAAATTGCCTGCTGAACTAAGCGCAAAAGTATTGGACAGCATTATAGAGATAAATGGACGGTTGGTGATCATTGACTCAAACGCAGCCAAGCTTTACGGAGTGGAGACAAGGACAGTCAACCAGGCAGTGAAGCGAAATGCCAACCGCTTTCCTGCCGACTATCGGTTTAAGTTGACGGAAGAAGAAGCGCGCAACTTGAAATCACAAAATGTGACATCAAATTGGGGCGGCACACGCAAGATACCGTATGCCTTTACCGAAAAAGGACTTTACATGCTCGCAACAATATTGAAGAGCAAGACCGCTACCGAGGTTACCTTTGCCATAATCGAGACCTTCGCTAAGGTCAGAAGTCTGAAGCATGGATTAGTGGACTTGCACCGCGAGAAAGACAAGAAGAAGCAGACCGAGAAAATGCACCGTTTCGGTGAACTGCTCTCCGACCTTGTGATGCCCGACCTCGAGACCACAGAGACCGAGTCATCGTTAGAGCTGAACTTCATTATAGGGAAAATAAAGCACACGGTGAAGCGCATCAGGAGGAGCGACGGCACAGACAAGGAGACGGACGAATAAAAAAAGCGTGACGTAAGTATAATCATATAAAAACCACATAACAACATGAAAGCATTAAATCTATTGGCAATGGCGGCGGCAGTATTGCTCGCCTCATGCGGAGGACAGAAGCAGCAAAGCGAATCGGGCAACCCCGTACTTACCGTCAGCGGCGGGCAGATTCAGGGAGTGGTCACGGACTCGACGGACGTGATAGTATATAAGGGCATACCGTATGCCGCCGCTCCCGTCGGCGACCTGCGCTGGAAGAAGCCCCAACCGGTGACGCCGTGGGAGGGCGTGCGCACGGCAGATGCCTGGGGCAACGTAGCCATACAGGCTGCTCTCGACAACGGTGGCGGCGGTGGCAACTTCTACGTCAAGGAGTTCTATCAGGACGGTCTGCCGCCTACAAGCGAGGACTGCCTGTATCTCAACGTGTGGACACCCCGCAGTGCCGCCGGCAAGGCAGAGAGCAAGCTGCCTGTGGCGATGTGGATCCACGGCGGAGCATACGACCACGGCTGGGGCTATGAGATAACGATGGACGGACAGGAATGGGCCGAGCGCGGCGTGATACTCGTGACCATAAACTACCGCGTGGGCATCATCGGCTTCATGGCACATCCGGAGCTGTCGGCAGAGGACGGCGGCGTGTCGGGCAACTACGGCACCCTCGACCAGATAGCAGCCCTCAAGTGGATACGCGAGAACATCTCGCAGTTTGGCGGCGATTCCGACAACATCACCATACTGGGACAGAGCGCGGGTGCCGCCAGCATCAAGAACCTCTGTCTGTCACCCGAGTCGAAGGGACTCTTCAGCCATGCAATCATACAGAGCGGCGGCGGCATATCCGGCAAGCACAGCGGCACCGGTGCGGAAGCTCTCAGGGCATGTGAGGAGCAGGGCAAGAACCTCATGGACAGCCTCGGCTACACCACCCTCGATCGGATGCGTGGCATACCGGCAAGCGAGCTGCTGAAGATACAGCAGGAGGCGAACGTGCGCTTCCGTCCCGTCACCGACGGCAAGTATCTCCCGCAGACCTTCGACGACGCTGCTCTCGACGGCAACATTGCCGACGTGCCCTACATGATTGGCTACTGCGCCAACGACATAGGCAGCATGGGAGAGTCCATAAGGCTGTTTTGCGAGACGCGCAACGCGCAGAGCCGGAAGCCGGCATACATGTACTTGTTCG
>CAVDAU010000188.1:0-2900 GCA_963607015.1 Streptococcaceae bacterium | reverse complement strand
CCTCTCTATAATCTCGCAGGCCGATGAGTATAACCTCTCGGGGCAACACGATTAATGTCTCGAAACAATACGATTAATGTCCATTGAAAAACGGACTATGGGTTCATGTGGCAACGAACTATTAGTTCATGTGCCAACGAACTACTGGTTCAAGTGCCAATGAACTACTAGTTCAAGTGCCAATGAACTATTAGTTCATTTTTTCCTGACTGCGCACACTGTTTTATGCTGAACCATAAAGACACCTTCGGGACACCGGTATGGATATATAAGAAGTCAGAGCCCCGAGAGGTCGGGACTCTGACTGCGATTGCCGGTGCTGCCGTTTCGGAGGCTGCACCGTGATGTGGATATAGCGGAAGTTATTCCTCCTATGATGCCAGACTTTCTCCCAACGTTTCCGAAGAGACCTCGAACGTTGTGCCTTCCGTCCAGTCTGCAACAATCAGCTTGACAACGAGGGCACCCTCGCTGTTGGAGAGCTTGATGGTGTAGAGATAGTTGCGCTTCAGAGGAATCTGATTGCTGCTCTTCTTGAAGTCAACAGTGTGCTTGTAGGTCTTGCCTGTCTGTCCGGAGATGGTGTAGGTGAGTTCTATCGACGGAAGATTGCTCTCTGTGTTGACCTGCTCGTAGGAGTAGATCGTTTCGGTCGCCTTGCCGGGTGTCGTGGCGTTGCCAACGAGGTTGAGCGTATATTCTTTGTCGGACGACAACGACTCTGCATCTACCGCTGCCTGGCTGTCTCTCACAAGGAGGCTCTTGACGGCACGGTTCACGAACTTGGCACCGGTAATCGTAACGCCATTTGCTGCGTTCTCGATGTCCACTCTCGCCATGGCACGCTGCAGGGTGACTGTGCCCAGGTCGGTCTCGTCGTCATCGGTCGTGGTCGCTACTACATAGTTGCCGTAGAAGCTCGTGCTCACCATCAGCATGGGCTTGGTGTCGGGATCCTGAGCTTCCACCAATGCCTTGAAGTCTGACACCTTGCTTGTGCCGACAGTCAGTGCCTTGATTTTTGCTACCAAATCTTCGCTCGGGTTTGCCACGAAGCAGAACTGATAGTTGCCTGCAGCCATGGAGAACTCATACTGTGTATTCTCCGTGAAAGAGCCCCAGCCGGAAACCAGTTCCTTTGACATGACGTAGGTGTCACTTTCGCTCTCAGTTCCGGTGGTGGTGGTGATTTTCGCTGTTGCTGTGGCATCAATGTCCTTGAATGCCACGACGTAGAGGGTACTTACCGCTTTCTCGGCGTCACTCTGCTTGTCGGCACGTGTAGTGACACCGGTGGAGAGGGTGAAGCTGACAGTACCCACCTCTTCGCCATTCCGGCCCGGCGCGGCATCAAGTCCCTCTTCCTGACTGCACGAGCCGAGAAGCAGCGATGCCATTGCCATTATTCCAAATATGTTTCTTGTCTTCATAATAATCTGTTGTGTTTTGTTGAATAAAAACCTTTGGTCTGTTGTCCGTCTCCGTGCGGATTGTTACCCTTGAACATCTGCACTCGGATCCAGTTCCTTCTCGAACACTTCGCCGGTCTCCCAGTCCTTGACAACCAGCTTAACCTTCACCTCGCCGGTGAGGACAGCTGTGCCGTTACCCAGCTGGATGGTGTACAGATGATTGCGCTGTATGTCCTTGTAGTTTCCTGTTCCGTCTGTCGTCTTGAAAGGCACCTTGACAGTACCGGTCTTTGCAGCAGTGTCTTCTGCGCCTTCACTGTTCACGCTGTACGCAATCTCAACAGTGAAATTCTCGCTGCCGGTGGTGTTTGCAGCCTGCTCGTAGAGATAGAACGCGCGGAAGGTGTTTGCCGCGAAGATCTGTTCCTTCGTAGCAGTGACACTTACGGAGTTGTATGCAAGTTTGCCGCCAGTGAACCGGTTGGTGTACTCCGTCAACGGCTTGAGTGTCTCTATTGCTGCGGGAGAAGCCGGCACGTTTATGGTGCTCGAGCTGCTGCTGAATATGTAGCTCTTCGAGTTTGCCTTGTTCACCTTAACGCTTGTGATGGTGAGGTCTGTCGCATAGTTGCGGATGTCTATACGTGCCACGTTGCGGACCAGCGTGATTTCGCCATCGATCTCGGTGTTGCCTGCCGCTGTGAGCACATAGCTTTTGCTTTGGTCGTTGATTACGGCAGACATCGGGAAGCTCTTGGTTTCTCCACCCACCAGCGCGTCGGCAGTGTTTCCTGTAGCCACCGATGCCGAAGCCTCTGTTTTTGCCATGAAATCAGCCAAAGAGGTTGAGTTCAAAGTTGGCTGAGCGACACTCCCGTCATTGGCGATGATGGCAAAACGGGTGTCCTTGCCCATTGCGTCGTAAGGAATCTTGCCGGTGCAGACAGTCTTGTCGCTTTCCGTTGTCCACGCAGTGACACCGTCTGTTGCCGCAGCTGCGAACGACAGCTTGCCGCTGTAAGTGTACACATTGTCACCTGTGTTAGTAACACCACTTCCTTTTGAGAACAGATAGATGTCCACGGAGTTCAGCTTTGCCTCGTCGGTCTCGTCGGCCACCGTATCGCCTTCGGCACGTGTTGCGTTGTTCACTGTCACGCCACTGACGGCGGGTGTCTTCAGCGTGATGCTGAATGTAGGCGCATCTTCTTCACTGATGATGCTTGCCACATCGTCGTTGCTGCATGCTGCGCCGATGAGGGCGAATGTTCCGAGCAGCAATGACTTGGTCAAAAAATCATTCTTTTTCATACATCTAATTTAATGTTTAGTTAGTTAAAATCATGTATATATTCTTTTCAGTTCGTGTATGTCTGTCGAACGTTGTTGTCTTCCGGTGTCATCCGAATGTTCCTCCGTCTATCCAGTCGTTGACTCCCACCTCGAGCCCCTGGTTTATCTCTATGCTTCCGTTGGAGTGTATGAGCA
>CAVDAU010000187.1:0-2998 GCA_963607015.1 Streptococcaceae bacterium | reverse complement strand
GATGGCGACGCGCACGCCGTCGCGGTCGAGGATGACGTAGGGCCTGAAGTGCGGCTCGCCGGTGGCGGTGTCGATGATGTTGGCTCCGAGCACGGGATAGCGGCAGTCGGCAGCCCAGCGGTCGAAGACGCGGCGGCCGGTCTCCACGTCGTGGTTGCCCATGTTGCCTGCCACGCAGCCCATGAAGTTGAGCATCTCGGCGGCGACGTGTACCGACGCGGTGTCGATGAAATTGTAGTAGTAGGCGGGCGGCTGTCCTTGCAGGATGTCGCCGTTGTCGACCGTCAGGAGGTTGTCGCCATACTGCTGCCTGAGCCGGCGGACGTATGTGTCCACGCGTGCCAGGCTGCCACGGACGGGACGGTGACCCGTGAAGTCGAAGGGATAGAAACTTCCGTGAACATCGCTCGTCTCGAGCACACGCAGCTCCACGGTGCGCTGTTGCGCGTCAGCAGTCGGCATTGTCATCATGAGGAACAGTGCCGACAGGATAATGGTGAGTCTTTTCATGTCGTAGCAGAATGATTGTCAGGAAGAGGAGCATCAGCACGGTGCACGGCAGTGAGGCCTCGAAGCCGAAGTCGCCGCCGTTCATGAACGTCTGCGGCGCAAGGCTCAGCGTGAGCACGCTGCCGCCGGAGGCCAGTCCGCTGACACCGAAGCCGAGCACCGGCCCCTGTATCCAGTTCCAGAACAGGTGGAGGCAGACGGAGAAGGCGAGGCTGCGCGTGTAGATGAAGACGGAACCGAGCAGCAGTCCGGCGATGAAGATGTTGAGAAACGCCGTCGGGCTGAAGTTGGGATTGGCGAGGTGCATCGAGCTGAACAGGAGCGACGAGATGCCGAGGGCGGCGAAGCGGTTGATGCCCGCGTCGAGCAGATGTCCGAGGACGAAGCCCCGCACCATGGTCTCCTCTGCAAGCGAGACCAGCGTCATGAGCAGGAACGCCCGCGCCAGACCGCCCCACTCCACGCCGATGTCCGTGACGGCAATCCATCCTCCGGCGAGCAGGAACGCGAAGCCTGCGGCATAGATAATGACAGCCACGAGCGTGCCGCACAGCATGTCGCGGCGGCACCGGCCGCAGCCAAAGCCGAGACGGTGCATGACATCGCGGCGGCGGTCCCAAAAGCGGATGATGATTGATGCGGCAAGGAGCGTGGCGACGAGCAGCATTGCCTCGTCGGCAATCTCGAGCCACGCGCCCCGCAGTCCTGCATCGTGGAGAAAGCCTGACACGGAGCCAAGCAGTGCCACGATCGCAACGACGAGGACGAGAAATGTCAGTATCTTGGCTGTGAGGACGAGATACCTGAGCACGGCGTTCATGCGCGACATGACTCAGAGACCGTCAATATGCACGGGCGAAGATGACACGGCACTTCGACGGACGGCCTGTGACCATGCAGCGTCCTTCCGCCTTGTCGCCGGGGAGAAGTTCGTCGAACGGGATGCAGCGTATCGTGGCCTTCGTCTCTTCCTTTATGCGGGCTTCGGTCTCGGGAGTGCCGTCCCAGTGGGCAAGGATGAAGCCGCCGTCCTCTATCTTCGTCTTGAACTCGTCGTAGGTGTCGACGGTCGTGATGTGGCTGTTGCGGAAGTCGAGTGCCTTGCGATAGACGTTCTGCTGTATATCCTTGAGCAGTTCCTCGACGTAGGAGTCAATGCCGTCGCAGGTCATGGTGGACTTCTCGAGCGTGTCGCGGCGCATCACCTCGACGGTGTTGTTCTCAAGGTCGCGGCCGCCGATGACCAGACGCACGGGCACGCCCTTCATCTCGTAGTCGGCGAACTTGAAGCCGGGACGCTTGTTGTCGGCATTGTCATACTTCACGCTTATGCCCTTGGCACGCAGTGCGTCCACGATGCCGGCGACCTTCTTGTCGATAAGTGCGAGCTGGTCGGCACTCTTGTAGATGGGGACGATGACCACCTGTATCGGTGCGAGCTTTGGCGGCAGGACGAGTCCGTTGTCGTCGCTGTGGGTCATGATCAGTGCTCCCATGAGTCGCGTCGACGCGCCCCATGACGTTGCCCAGACATATTGCAGGGTGTTGTCGCGGTCGACGAACTGCACGTTGAACGACTTGGCGAAGTTCTGTCCCAGGAAGTGCGACGTTCCGCTCTGCAAAGCCTTGCCGTCCTGCATCATGGCCTCGATGGTGTAGGTGTTCAGCGCACCGGCGAAGCGTTCGGTCTCTGACTTCACGCCCTTGACCACGGGCACGGCCATGAAGTTCTCGGCGAAGTCTGCATATACGCCGAGCATCTTCTGTGCCTCGGCTTCAGCCTCCTCGGCAGTGGCGTGGGCGGTGTGTCCCTCCTGCCACAGGAATTCGGACGTGCGCAGGAAAGGACGTGTGCGCATCTCCCAGCGGAAGACGTTGGCCCACTGGTTGACGAGTATCGGCAGGTCGCGGTAGCTCTTGATCCAGTTCTTGTAGGTGTTCCAGATTATGGTCTCTGACGTTGGACGGATGATCATCTCCTCCTCGAGCTTTGCCGACGGGTCTACCTCAATGCCGCCGTCGGACGACTCGCGGAGACGGTAGTGCGTCACCACGGCACACTCCTTGGCGAAGCCCTTGACGTGCTCCGCCTCACGGGCGAAGAACGACTTGGGAATCAGCAGCGGGAAGTATGCGTTGACATGGCCTGTCTCCTTGAACATGCGATCCATCTCGTGCTGCATCTTCTCCCAGATTGCGTATCCATAGGGCTTGATGACCATGCAGCCGCGCACTGCCGACTGCTCTGCCAAGTCTGCCTTGTAAACCAAATCATTATACCACTGCGAATAGTTCTCGCTGCGCTTTGTCAGCCCTTTAATCTCTACTGCCATAACTCTTTATAATATAGTGTTTTTGTATCTGAATTTCCAATCGACGGGCAAAGATAGTGCAAGTTGGAGACAGAGCAAAACTAAATTTATGTCTTGGGGACACCACGGCTCTTTCATTTAAAATGGCAGGGATTTTTCCAAACTGCGGTCGGTGC
>CAVDAU010000186.1:0-3056 GCA_963607015.1 Streptococcaceae bacterium | reverse complement strand
GCGCTTTTTCAGGTTGCGTGCTTTGCCTACATATATGATTACGCCATCATCGTCCCAGTACTGGTAGCTACCGGGCTTCTCGGGCAAGCTGCTTATGATTCCACGCAGCTTTTCTGCAAGCTCTCTCGACGATGAATAGTCGCTCATCCTCTTCTCTACGCCTATACCCCTCTGCGGTGTTCCTTTGCTTTATTTGCCCGCAACCTTGAGTATTGTCGTGACATCTATGTTCTTGTCGAACGCACTGCGCCCGTTCAGTTCAGGCAGTTCGAGAATGAAGTTGACCATTATCTTCTTGGGACGGAGTTGTTTCACGAGGTCGCATGCCGCCCTCATCGTACCTCCTGTGGCCAAGAGGTCATCATGTATCAGCACGACATCATTCTCGTCTATGGCATCCTTGTGCATCTGTATGGTGTCCTTGCCATACTCCTTGTCATAGCTCTGTTCTATTGTTTCGGCAGGCAGCTTCCCCGGCTTCCTGACAGGCACAAAGCCTGCACCCAACCGCACTGCCAATATTGGTGCCATTATGAATCCACGGGACTCGATGCCCACAACCTTTGTTATGCCTTTGTCCTTATATGTCTCATACAGGCGGTCGGCTATTTCCTTCATTGCGGCAGGGTTCTTGAACAGTGTCGTTACGTCGTAGAACATGATTCCCTTGCAGGGGAAGTCGGGGACTGTGCGCAGATTTTTGATCAGTTCATTGTTGTCCATTCTTTTTGAATTTAAGGTATTTATGTTTCTAAAGTTTCACGTGGAACACATGCCGCGCTCTCATCTTTGTGCGAGCACGAGCAGCACATTTATATCGCTTGGCGACACTCCCGGTATTCGGCTTGCCTGTCCTATCGTCGCGGGATCTATCTTTGTCAACTTCTGCCGTGCTTCGGTTGACAAGGACTGTATGTTGCCATAGTCAAACTTGCCTTGTATCTTTATATTGTCAAGGCGGTGCAGCTTCTCGGCAACTTGTTTCTCGCGTTCGATGTAGCCGCTGTATTTTATTAGTGTCTCTGCTGCTTCGATTGTCTCGTCGTGCCTGTCGGTGATTCCTGCCACGACAGCCATGACTTCCGGCATCAGTTCTGCCATCCCTGCCACTGACACTTGCGGTCGTCCGAGCAGTTCCATCAGCTTGCATCCGTGTTTCAGTGGGGTTGTGCCCAATCGCTCAAGTTCGGGGTTTACAATCTCAGGTTTCACCGAATATTCCTTTGCAAAGCCAATGAGTTGTTCTATCGCGTCTCGCTTTGATTTCATCAGGTCATACCTGTGTCTTGTGGCAAGGCCGATGTCGTATGCTCTCTCTGTCAGCCGCATGTCGGCATCGTCCATCCTCAGCAATATGCGGTGTTCCGCACGCGATGTGAACATTCGATAAGGCTCATCGACACCTTTCGTCACGAGGTCGTCTATCAGAACACCGATGTAAGCTTCATCGCGTCCTAATACAAACGGCTCTCCGCCGTTGCAGTTGATGTGTGCGTTGATGCCTGCCATTATGCCCTGTCCTGCGGCTTCCTCATATCCTGTTGTCCCGTTCACCTGTCCTGCGAAGAACAGGTTGCGGACTTTCTTCGATTCAAGCGTGTGTTTCAACTGTGTCGGGTCGAAGAAGTCATACTCAATAGCGTAGCCCGGCCTGTAGACCACAATGTCGCGGAATGCCGGTATCTGCCTGAGTGCTTCGATCTGTATGTCTGTCGGCAGGGAAGAGGAGAAGCCGTTGAGATACAGCTCGCGTGTGGTTTCACCCTCCGGCTCCAGAAACAGCTGGTGATGGTCGCGTTCGGCAAAGGTCACGATCTTTGTCTCGATGCTCGGGCAATAGCGTGGACCGATGCTCTGTATCTGTCCGTTATATAGCGGAGAGTCGGGCAATCCCCTGCGCAAGATGTCGTGGACATCGCTGTTTGTATATGTTGTCCAGCACGGCAGTTGCTTCAGGTGGCGGATATCGGTGTCGAGGAACGAGAATTTGTGGAAGTCGTTCTCGCCGTCCTGCACCTCCATATCCTCGAAATGCACGCTTCGTCCGTCGATTCTCACGGGTGTGCCCGTCTTCATGCGTCCGTATTCTATGCCGTTTGCCGCTATTGATTCGGTAAGTCCTGTCGATGCAGGTTCGGCAATGCGGCCGCCTCTGACCATGTTGCGACCGATGTGCATCAGTCCGTTGAGGAATGTCCCTGCTGTCACGACCACGCACCGTGCCTTCAGCGTCACACCCCAAATGGTGTCTACGCCGCGCACCTCACCGTCTTCAACGATGAGTTCCTTCACCTGGTCTTGCCAGATGCTCAGGTTTGGCGTGTTCTCCAAAATCTCGCGCCATGTCCATATATACTTGTTGCGGTCGCACTGAGAGCGCGGACTCCACATGGCAGGCCCCTTCGATCGGTTCAGCATGCGGAACTGTATGGTTGTCTTGTCGGTGACAATGCCCATGAACCCGCCAAGGGCATCGACCTCTCGCACAATCTGTCCTTTGGCTATGCCTCCGACGGCAGGATTGCAGCTCATCTGTGCAATCTTGTTCATGTCCATCGTCACAAGACACGTCTTCGAGCCGAGGTTGGCTGCTGCCGCCGCCGCCTCGCAGCCGGCGTGACCTGCGCCTATCACTATGACATCATACGTGAACTCCATTATATATATGTATGCGGATATATGTGCTTTGCTCTTCCTGTTCCGTGCGCAAAAATACAAAAAAGGACATTCACGCCTTGGCTCGCATGCTTCTTTTGCAGGAAGGTCGTGGCTTTGTATCGTGAACAATCAAGGGCTATTGGGGCTTCCGTTTGTGGACGTTCAACCACAGAATCTGTGGACGTACAGCCACAACTCTGTGGACGTACAGCCACAGACCTGTGGATGTACAGCCATAGAACCTATGGACGTACAGCCATAGAACCTGTGGACGTACAGCCATGGAGACGCTGATTTTCAGCATATTATAGCACTAAGCATCCAACTCCCAACATCCAACACCCCTCATTCCTCATTCTCTAAGCTCCAAGCTCTCAGCTCTAAATTCCTCATTCCTA
>CAVDAU010000185.1:0-3167 GCA_963607015.1 Streptococcaceae bacterium | reverse complement strand
TATTGGCATCGTTGTTGTCTCTGTGTGCAAACAGCGTTGTCGCACAACGGTTCGCAAGACACCACAGTCCGGCCATTACGCCGGACAGCATCGTATTTGATGTCGCAGCTCCAAACGCAAAGGAAGTACGCATACAGGGTTCCTGGATGGAAGGCTGGGACGGAATGCCGATGACGAAGGAAGCAGACGGCAAGTGGTATTACCGGATGGCAAACCCCGGGCCTGAAATCTATATGTATAGTGTCATCATCGACGGGCAGGACATGCCCGACCCCACCAATTTCAGGGTGTTCAGGGACGGACAGAGCGTGAAGAGCCTCTTCTATGTCAGAGGCGAGGAAGAACCTTACGTGTCATACGACGACCGCTCGTCGACACAAAAAGGACAGATTGTCAAGAGATGGTATATGTCCACCCCGCACGGATACCGGCGGCGTATGACGATTTATCTCCCGTATGGCTACGACAAGAACACGGACGAGAAGTATCCGGTGTTCTATCTCCAGCACGGCGGAGGCGGTGACGAAGACTGCTGGGCTGTGATGGGACGCGTCGCCCAGATCATGGACTATCTGATTGAGAAAGGCAAGGCGAAGCCAATGATAATAGTGATGCCTAACGGTATGCCCGTGAACGAAGGCAGTGCCGATGTCATGATTCCGGACACATGGATAGAAGACATGAGTTCAACGGATTTCATGGAGGGGACAAACCATGTCCAGAGCCTGTACGCAGACATCATACCGTTCATGGAGAGGAACTACCGCGTCATTGCCGACAAAGCCCACAGAGCTGTCGCGGGACTTTCGATGGGAGGCATATATACGGAGCAAATCACGAAGCAGCACCCTGAGCTGTTCGACTACATCGGTGTCCTGAGCATGGGACTGACTCCCGATATGCCTGCCGAGGAGTTTCTGACACCCGTGAAGAAAGCCGGCTACAAGTTGTACTGGATCGGATGCGGAAAGACAGACATAGCATACTCCAACGTGGAGCGTTCCATAGCCGGACTTGAGAAGCTCAATATGCCGTACACCTATTACGACAAGCTCGGAGGCCATTCATGGGACACCTGGAGGAAGTGCCTGTTCGAGTTGGCTCCCAAGCTGTTCAAGTGACAAGGTCGCTTCATTATTGGGGCTGCATCTGCTTCATGGTGCAGCCTCTTTTCCGGTGTATCAGATGATGCGGGCATTGCCTCGCGGACAAGGGGTCTTGAGCGTGCAGCCATACATAGTTCCCCTGATTGCGACACGATTATAAACAACAAGTAAATAGATTAAAAGAGAATGAGAACAACGTTTTTATTGCTGTCTGCCATGGTTGCCGCAGTGGTATGTTCCTGCGGAGGAAGGACGCAGACGGAGGAGGAGAATCCGGTCCTGACCATAGAGGGCGGACATGTGCAGGGAGTGGTCAGTGATTCTTCAGCAGTCGTGGTGTACAAGGGCATACCGTATGCCGCCGCTCCCGTGGGTGAAAACCGGTGGCGCAGGCCGCAGCCCGTGGAGGCTTGGGAGGGCGTGAAGCTCGCAGACAAGTTCGGACCTGCCGCCATCCAGCACAGCCAGAGTGACACGACAAACCTGTACTACAAGGAGTTCTACTGGCAGGGCGACCCTGTGAGGAGTGAAGACTGTCTGTATCTGAACATCTGGACACCCGCAGGCGCACCGGCACATCCGGACAGGAAGCTGCCCGTCGCCCTTTGGATTCACGGCGGCGGATATGTTCAGGGATACGGTCATGAAGTGACAATGGACGGTGACGCATGGGCGCGTAATGGCGTGATATTAGTCACGTTCAACTATCGTCTTGGCGTCATGGGCTACCTGGCCCACCCGCTGTTGTCGGCAGACGACCCCGAACACAAGTCCGGAAACTACGGCACGTATGACCAGATAGCCGCACTGAAATGGGTGAAGAACAACATATCGCAGTTCGGCGGCGACCCTAACAACATCATGATATTCGGGCAGAGCGCAGGCGGCGGCAGTGTCAAGAACCTTGCTGCATCCACGCCGTCGAAGGGACTGATCGGCAAGGCCATAGTCCAGAGCTGTGGCGGCATTGACGACATCGTGTTCCCCGGGTCACCAACAACCTTACAGGATGTGGAGGCTCTCGGAAAAGAAGTCATGGACGCGGCAGGTCTGACGACGCTCGAGCAGCTGAGGTCTGCGTCTGTGGATGAAATCTCGGATGCCGTGAGCAAGTACATGCAGGAAACAGGAAAGTACCCGGGCGGCATCCAAGGGCCGTTCTCTGACGGGACGGTGACCGTCCTGGGCTTCCATGATGCGGTCATGAACAACACCATTGCCGACGTTCCTTACATGATAGGGTCGACCACCGGCGACGGAGGTGGAGCCGGCAACAATCCGAGCATCGACCGCTTCTGCGAGGTACGCGACTCGTTGAGTTCCAAGCCTGTATATGAATATCTCTTCGCGCGGGGACTCCCCGGGCCGGGCAATGTGGGTGCATATCATTCATCCGAACTGTGGTTCACTTTCCACACGCTGGGCCGCAGTTGGCGACCGTTCACGCCTGCCGACTATGACCTCAGCGACCGCATGGTGAGGGCTTGGACAAATTTTGCCAAATACGGAAACCCGAACGGCGAGACCGGAGACGAATGGCAGCCATACACCAAGGAGAGCCGTTTCAGGCAGGTCTTCGACATCAGGGAGGGCAGATAGCGGAGCGCGGCTTCCGCCGTGGTGATACAGCATGTATAAGTGGCGGATTTACAGTTTCCTTCTTGATGAGTTCAGAGTCTGCGACCACGGATATCGATTGTCGTATCTATGGATGTTCAACCAGGGAATCTATGAACGTTCAGCCACAGGTCTATGGACGTTCAACCACGGGTCTATGGACGTTCAACCATGGAGACGTTAAATATCAGCCATTTATAACACGAGACAAATCACGGAGAACGCTATATATTCAAGGAATGTAAAAATTGCGATGATGAGAATCAGAAGTTTGATTTTAGCAGGTTGCCTGCTGCCGGCGATAGGCATGGCGCAGCAGGTCGTCCCTATTCCCGTACAAGATGCGGAACAGGGAGTGGAAGAAAAGGTGGAGATCAAGGACGGACAACGGATAGTGTCGGGCGTGACACAGCCGTCGCTTGAGGTTTATCTGCCAAGTGCGGA
>CAVDAU010000184.1:0-3187 GCA_963607015.1 Streptococcaceae bacterium | reverse complement strand
CTTCTATGTTAAGCTCCATTGCAATGTCGGAATTTGAGTTAATTTGTTTTGCAAAAATACAACTTTTGCACATCTCCAAGTTGTTGTGGTTTGAATTGTTATAACTTTGCCGCTGTTAACAGTGAAGGAGGATATGCCTATGGGGATGCTCTATGTGGTGCCGACTCCGGTAGGGAATATGGAGGACATGACCTTGAGAGCCGTGCGTGTGCTCAAGGAGGCAGACCTCATCCTTGCCGAAGACACGCGCACAAGCAGCGTATTGCTGAAGCACTTCGACATCAGGAACCGCCTGCTGTCCCATCATAAGTTCAACGAACATCAGACCACCGAGTCGGTGGTGCAGCGTATGCTTGCGGGTGAGACGGTGGCACTGATAAGCGATGCCGGAACACCCGGCATCAGCGACCCCGGCTTCCTGCTTGTCCGCGAGAGCGTAAAGGCGGGCATCGAGGTGCAGTGTCTGCCCGGGGCAACGGCATTCGTGCCTGCATTGGTGGCATCGGGACTGCCGTGCGACCGCTTCTGCTTCGAGGGCTTCCTGCCGCAGAAGAAAGGTCGTCAGACAAGGCTCAATGGGCTGGCTGAGGAGACACGCACGATGGTGATATATGAGTCGCCATACCGCGTGCTGAAGACACTGAAGCAGTTGGCGGAGGTGCTTGGAGGCGAACGTCAGGCAGCGGCATGCAGGGAGATAAGCAAGGTTCACGAGGAGACGGTGCGCGGAACGCTTGCGGAACTGGCAGACCACTTCACCGCCAACGATCCGCGCGGTGAGTTCGTGATCATCGTCGGCGGAAAGGAAGACTGACTCTGACAGACAGAGATAAGTGATAAGAAACGTAATTCATAAACAAAAACAGAAGAACGTATGAAGAAGTTATTATTTGTTGCGCTATCGGTAGCCGTGACGTTGACATCGTGCGACGGACTTGGCGGCAAGAGCAAAGAGGCTTTGCAGGCGCAGAACGACTCGCTGATGAGCGAGCTTAACGCACGAAACAGTGAGCTTGACGATATGATGGGGACTTTCAACGAAATATCGGAAGGCTTCCGTCAGATCAATGAGGCAGAAAACCGCGTGGACTTGCAGCGTGGCAGCGTGGCTGAAGGGACATCGGGACGCGAGCAGATGGTCAGCGATGTCGAGTTCATCAAGAAGCAGATGCAGGAGAACCGCGAGCAGATTGCCAAGCTCCAAAGCCAACTCAGCAGCAGCCGGACGCAGAGTTCGCAGCTGAAGAAGGCATTGGAGTCGCTTCAGGAGCAGCTCAACGAGAAAGAGGCACGCTTGGTGAGCCTGCAGGAGGAGCTGGCGGCACGCAATGTCCGCATACAGGAGCTTGACGATGCTGTGGCATCGCTGAGTGCGGACAAGCAGCAGCTCACGTCCGAGAACGAAGCCAAGGCACAGACCGTGGCACAGCAGGATGCCGATCTGCACCGTGCATGGTTCGTGTTTGGCACACTGAAGGAGCTGAAGGAGCAGAACATCGTGACGAACTCCGGACTGTTCCGCCGTGGCGACGTGATGAAGAGCGAGAACGCCAACAAGGACTACTTCACGGAGTGCGACATCCGCACCACGCGTGAGATAAAGCTGTACTCGAAGTCTGCCAAGCTGCTGACCACACATCCCGACGGCACATACTCGCTCGACAAGGACAGCAACGGCGACTACATAATGCACATCTCCAATCCGGAGAAGTTCTGGAGCACGAGCAAGTATCTTGTGATTCAGGTCAGATGACCCGACGACAACGCAAACAACACACACAAACAACATACACATACTGAAAATGATTAGACTGAATGCATTCTTTGAGGTCAACGAGGGTGTTGACCTCGAGCAGGTAAAGGCTTTGGCCGACGAGTTGGTGGAGAAGTCCCGCAAGGACGAGGGCAATCATGGCTATGACCTGTTTGTCAGCACCACGAAGCCGTCGGTGTTCATGTTCTGCGAGACATGGGAGAACGATGAGGTACTTGACAAACATTCCAATGCCGAGCACTTCACGCGCATCGTGCCGCAGATTTCCAAACTCTGCAAGGTGGAGATGAAGCTCGAGCGTTTCGAGAAGTAAGTCCGCCGCAACCGAAGACGAAGAGGCAGGGGTCTGTATGACCCCTGCCTCTTTTTTCTCGGTAGAGTGGGGCATATCCTGTGGCGTGTGTGCCTCGCATTTCTATTTTTTTGTTATCACTGTGCTTTGTTTGATTGTTTCTCCGTACCTTTACCCCCACGGATGGGGCGAGGCTCTCTCCGCATGCAACACATCATGAGTAACGAGAACAAAAACCATTGACAGTAACCGTACACAATCGCACATAATCATGAAGAGTTTCCTTTTCCACTGTTGGGTAGCCGTGGCAGCCATCGCGCTCTGCGCCGCGTGCAGCGAAGATGCAGAGTTAGGCAATGACACGCTTGCCAAGCCGCAACCCCTCGTCTTTGTAGCCACGCAGGAAGCACTGACCGCCACCTCGGAAACCCGTGCCGCCGTAGACGACACATGGGAGGGTGGAGAAGAGATAGCCATACAGATAGGCGATGACGTGAAGAAGTACAAGGTGTCAGACGACAAAAGCACGCTGGAGCCTTACGACAGCGACAACACCTTCTACCGCACGAATACGGGCAACATCAGCATCACCGCATGGTATCCGTACAGCGAAACCAAGCCTGACGCTCCCACCATCTCCACCGACCAAAGCAAAAGCACCGATCTGGAGAGCAGCAACCTGATGACAGCCACTGCCACTGCCGTGTATGGCAAGTCCACCACCACACTCGCCTTCAGCCACGAGGCAGCACGCCTCCGCTTCCACTTTTATGAGGAGAATACAACCGACACTCCGCTCACAGGAGCAACGGTCAAGGTCACGGTCGGCACGACACCGACGACATACACGGCACACGAAGACGGCAGCGGCTACTACTCCGTCCTCGTGGCCTCGGGAACGACCATCAGCAAAAATGCGGACTTCCTCAGCATCACTGTCAGCGGTGGCGGCACCTACAAGTCCGCTGCCCCTGCGGATGTCACCTTCAAGGCAGGCAAGAGATATGACTACAGTTTCGACCTTGGGCGCACTCCGTATGTCACCTTCTCTGCCACTTCCGAGCAGAAATTCAAGATGACGCTGCCGGAAAAGACTATCGAGAACTTGGGCACATTCGAGT
>CAVDAU010000183.1:274-3349 GCA_963607015.1 Streptococcaceae bacterium | reverse complement strand
CAGACAATCCTGCGGAACAGCAGGAAGAAGTCAAGTACAAAACCATCAGCTTCAACATCACCGGCTTTGAAGTCTCTACAGAAGACATCACCACCACAAGGGCTGACAAGAAGTTGAGTGATTTTAGCCTTAAGGGGCTTACACTGACAATCCTGAAGAAGAATGGTGATGGATGGGATGTGGTTAAAAGCGTCAAACAGTCCTCAAGTTCAGCAGAGAGCTTCGGCTCCATCTCTTGCAGTGTCCCCCATGGCAGCTATACAGTTGTTGCTGTGGCAACAGCCGGTGAACAGCTTTATGATATAACATCCGCGACAAGCATAAGTTATCCGGATGGAGAAGACAGAGTTCCTGACACATTTTGTGACGTGATAAGTGATCTCAAAGTATCTGCTGAATCCGACACCGATGTCTCCATGCAGCTTGAGAGAGTCGTTGGTGCAGTCGGGATCAAACTGGAAGAAACAAGTTTCCCTGACGATTTTGCATATCTCACGATCGAAATATCAGGAGGGGCATCATCCTTTAATCCCTTGACAGGATATGGAACCGATACAGAAACTTTCTCACGTAAAATCACTAAGGAGAATTATAGCAACAAAAGTACAATGGGATTGTATGTCTTTGTTCCACAAAGCGTGAGTGGAGCGACACTTACGGTAAAAGCATACGACTCGGAAGGCAATGTACTGAATACAAAAACGGTCGAGGATGTTCCATTGGAAGCCAAGAAAATGGTCAAGTATACCGGTTATCTCTTCGGCAACAAAAACAGTTTCTCAATAACCGTTGATGGGAATGAGACTTCAATAAGCGCAGAATCAAACACGAAAGAATATATCTTCTGACGTAATGATATTTTCAAATAAAACGACACAGGCGGAGCAATCAATCAGAAATGCTCCGCCTGCGTATGTGGAATAATACAGTTCAGATAAAGAAAATCAACCTTCGGCAGTCAGTGCTTTCTTGGCTTCGGCATACTCATCGGTCATTTCCTTCATGACTTCAGCGACGGTCTGTATGCCCTTGCCATTGAACTGTGAGGCGTTCTGCCCAATCTCCAACTCACCTTCGTCGATGTCGCCCTCGAAGATGCCCTTGCGGGTGCGCCCTATGCCGATTATGCCGAGCAGCTCATCGGCACTTGCCCCTGCATCCTCGGCTGTCTCTATCTCCTGACGGTACTTGTTCGGAGCCATGCGTGTCGGCGACAGCTTCTTGAGCAACAGCTTGGTGTCACCCTCATTCAGGTTCAGACAGTAGTTCTTATAGGCATCGCTCGCCGAACTCTCTGCGGTCAGTGCAAAGCGCGTACCTATCTGCACACCCTCGGCACCAAGTGCCTGTGCTGCCAGGATGGCCTGCCCGCTGCCAATGCCTCCGGCTGCTATGAGCGGCAACTTCGTGGCCTTGCGCACTGCCGGTATAAGGCACATCGTGGTGGTCTCTTCCCTGCCGTTATGGCCTCCTGCCTCGAAGCCTTCAGCAACGACAGCATCGACGCCTGCCTCTTCGCACTTCACGGCGAACTTCGACGAAGAGACCACATGGACAACGGTCAGCCCGCGCTCCTTCAGCCATGATGTCCAGGTCTTCGGACTGCCTGCGGAGGTGAAGACAATCTTCACGCCTTCGTCGACAAGCGTCTGCATTATCACCGGCAGCTCCGGCTTCTTGAAGAGAGAGACGTTCACGCCGAAAGGCTTGTCCGTGGCCTGACGGCATTTCCGTATGTGCTCGCGCAGCAGCTCGGGTGTCATGGATCCTGCACCTATAAGTCCCAGGCCTCCGGCATTGCTCACGGCAGAAGCCAGCCGCCATCCGCAACACCACACCATGCCTCCCTGTATGATGGGGTACTCTATTCCGAAAAGAGATGTTATTCTGTTCATAATGTGTGTCTGTTTTTGTTACTTGTTTCCTGTTTCCTCGCCTGTTGCCGTCAGCATGCCTTGAAGCTCATGTCAAGTCCCTTGACGGAATGGGTCAGGGCACCGACGGAGATGAAGTCAACGCCACATTCGGCATAATCGCGGATGGTGTCGAACGTGATGCCTCCTGACGATTCCGTCTCATACTTACCGCCTACCATCTCCACAGCCTTGCGCGTCTCGTCGGGCGTGAAGTTGTCGAACATGATGCGGTCAATGCCGCCGATGTCGAGCACCTGCTGCAACTCGTCGAAGTTGCGCACCTCGATCTCAATCTTCAGATCCTTGCCCTTCTCCTTGCAGTATTCCTTGGCGCGTGTTATTGCCTTGTCAATGCCTCCGGCAAAATCCACATGATTGTCCTTCAGGAGAATCATGTCGAACAGGCCGATGCGATGGTTCATTCCGCCGCCTATCTTCACCGCCATCTTCTCCAGTATGCGCATCCCCGGAGTCGTCTTGCGCGTGTCGAGCACGTGCGTCTTGGTTCCCTTGAGGCGTTCCTGATACCGGTGTGTCATGGTGGCAATGCCGCTCATGCGCTGCATTATGTTCAGCATCAGACGCTCTGTCTGCAGCAGGCTCTGCACCTTGCCCTCGACGAGCATGGCAATGTCGCCGGGCTTGACGTGTGCTCCGTCGTCGATATGGACCGTGACCTTCAGTGTCGGGTCGAAACGGCGGAACACCTCTTTGGCAATCTCCACTCCTGCCAGTATTCCCTCTTCCTTGATGAGGAGGTGCGACCTGCCCATTGCCGTAGGCGGTATGCACGAGAGCGTGGTGTGGTCGCCGTCGCCTATATCCTCGGCAAACGCAAGGTCAATCAGCTTGTCTATCAGTTCTTTTTCTGTGTACATAGTCCGTATTCTTTTGCTTGATGAAGCCAAAGGTATGAATTTATCCCGACACTGCCGATAAAACGGTTCAGCAGAAAATCAGTATCGGACTTTGTGGGAGATGCGTTGTGCGTTTTGCGTGGAGCGTGAGCTATTATAATGTAACACGTAAAATAAACGCATAGCGAAAAAGTAAATTTGGGCAAAGCGTAGCGAATTAACTGATAGAGCGTTCGTTACGCTTTGTTTTTCTATGGGGCAGAGCCAACGAAATACCACCTCGAAGCCAAACGGTGCAGAAG
>CAVDAU010000183.1:0-264 GCA_963607015.1 Streptococcaceae bacterium | reverse complement strand
GTTCAAGTGGCAACGAACTACTAGTTCAAGTGCCAATGAACTATTAGTTCAAGTGGCAATGAACTACTAGTTCATTTTTTCCCGGACTGCGGTCGGTGCTCGCACTACCTCTCATGTCCTGTGGCGTGTGTGCCTCTTCGAGGCACAAATAGGGTGTGCGCCTCGCACCCCCAGGCTGCGGTCGCTCTGCTCCCTTAGGCTGGGGTTACTCAGAAATGTGCCTCTTCGAGGCACCACAGCATGAGTGGACATTATCATGACATA
>CAVDAU010000182.1:0-3379 GCA_963607015.1 Streptococcaceae bacterium | reverse complement strand
CCACTATGTAAGCCCGATACATCTCACGATTCATCCAACGTCCTTTCTCAGAAGTCATGTAGGCAATGATTTCTTTCGCCCCCCTGTGCTGCTCGAATATTGCTGTTTGAGTAAAGAAATGATAGCGGTCAAGATGTGGCGGATAACTCAGCTGTGCATATTCCCAGTCGAATACAAACAGTTCGCCCCGTTCCACGAACATATTCCACGGAGTGAAGTCTGCATGATAGGCTGCAAAGTCGACTGTCTTTCCGCTCCATTTCGCCTTGATGCAAGACCATGCAGTCTCCACCTCATGACGGATATTTTCATCCGGAAGCCATGCCAAATGATTCATCAGTGCGTCTATTACCCTGAAGTAGTCACTCTCTTCAAACAATATTTCTTTCCGAGTCTTGGCATATAACCTGTTGACAAACTCCTCGTGCAACGGAGACCATCGATGCACCACCTTTGAACGACGACTCTTCGCCGTACTCTGTACGAAGACCGATATGTTGTCTGCCAATGTGCCGCAGAACAACACCCGTGGAACGCCTCCTATTCCTGCGTCCTTCAGTGCATCCAAATACTTCGCTTCCTGACTGAACAGTCGGGCTATCGCCTCGCTTTCCGTCAGCTTGACATATCCCAAGATATGCTCGCCTTTGCTGACTTGCATCGTCATTTTCTGATGCACGCAAGGAGTTCCGCAGAAGATTGCAAAGTCCGGTTCGGAAGTGCAGAAAGTCTTCTCCAGCAGTCGGTTCAGGTCTTCACGGAGACTGCACGTCAGCCGCTCCGCATGAATTGCCTTGACGATAGGAGCACAACCGTGCAGCCATGGCAGCAGGCGTTTCAGCAGCTTCCCGTTTCGTCCGCTTGGCTGATAAAGCTCCATGGCTGTGCGCATGTTCTTTGTCGGCATCAGCCAAACCTTACCATCAGCATTGGCAAAACGGATAAACCGCTCACCGTCGGCACCGGTAGTGAGAACCTCGGACAGCAGATGATCCATGTCATTTCCCGTCATTGTAATATGCTTTGATTATGGCATCTCTAATCTCAACACCGTGCCGCTCCCACGATATGCCCTTGGCTGCATCCCGCGCCAACATTCCCATTCGTCTACGTTTGGCAGTATCTGTCAGCTCCACCATTGCATCAGCCAGCCTGCTGATTGTAGCATCTCGGCTCGTGCGGGGAATGACGATGGAGAAGGAGCTGTCGAAGTATCGGGTGTAGCCCGTCGTGTCAAGACAGATGAGCGGCTTGCCCATTGCCATGGAGTCGAATGACACGGTCACGGCACCCTCCTTCAGTGCCGGATTGACGACGACATCGGCATCCCTCATCAGTCTCTGATACTCCTCCATCTCCACCCGTCCTGTCAGGGTGACGTGATGCTCCATGCGCAGGTCGCGTATCTTGTCCCTCAGTCTCTCCAATCCCTTGCCGCCGCCGACTATCGTCAGGTGTATGTCAGGACACTGCTTTGCAGCTCCGGCAATGGCCTCTATGGCGAGGTCGAAGCCCCGCCATGCATCCATACGCCCCACGGCTATGAACTCCGTCATGGCACCTCCTGCCCTCTCCGTCTGCTTCGTAGGGACAATGTCGGCAGCCACATCGGTGAAGAGGATGGCTTTCGCCTGTGCTCCACAGGGCAGGGCATCGCGTGTTATCGCTGTCTTGCAGAGTATGAGGTCTACATTCCTGCACCTATTGCGTAGGCCCCGGTTCCGGCGGACAAGTCTTACAGCCATCCTGCGGACGGCTTCTATGACCTGTGATTTCCTGTCATAGTGTGCCGAGAACTCCTTCGGAACCGTTTCCAAACCACCGACAGGTCCCCAGATGAAGAACTGCCGACTGCCGTAGCCGCTCACCTTCCACAACACGTTGCCGTATGTCAGGTGGTGGAACACCCTGATGCCGTTCTCCTGCATAGTCCGCTTCACGATGCCATTCGTGCAAGTCTGCCATATATTATAATAGGTACGCACGCCGCGCAGCCCTTTCTTCCAGAACCGTGCCCATTGCGGCCAGTCGTAGTACAGGAAGTGGATGCCCGCATACTCCTCATGCTCCGCTATCCATGGCTCTATCGAATGGCGGTTGCTCTCACGCGTCAGCACCCACAACTCAAAATATTTCGACATCTCCAGCACCCAGTGCCAGCCCACACCTATCTCACTGCCGAGGTTTGGCTCACAGGCATAGGCGGAGACAAATATCTTCAGACGCTCTTCACTCATCTTCCCAAAATCCATTTTGCTTTATGGTTGACAACCCATATTGTGGCAAGCACCCCTGTCCACATGATGACCTGCTGTATGATCTTATACAGTGCCATCTCCAGCACGCCGTCAGACAGCAGCGGCTTGATGTGAATGGCGGCTACATACAGATAGAACATGTGGAACGCCATAATCACAAGGGTGTTCCTGCCGAGGAAGACCAGTGTCCTCATAAGGATGCCTCCCGTGATGGTTTCACTCATCTTCACGATTAGGCAGATGCCACACAGAGCTATCGGTATGGACTCAATGGGCAATCTGTTTTGGTTCATGTCCATGCTGACAGGATTACAGTATGCATACGCCACTACTGCAGCCGACAACACGCTGATTAGCAGCGTATTACCCCCCCCTATTTTGCTACACACAAGTTGATACAGAGGATATTTCCTTGCAGATAAGCTCCTGAATCTGTATCCCATGCAATAGAACATGACGGCAGCCGGCAGACAGGAGAGACTGTAAGGCAACCGGATGTCGCAATAGTAGAGCAGCACGCTGATGCCACCCGCCAACAGAGACAGCACAAGCGGCTTGTCGACCATGTAGTATCCTGCCATCTCAGCCCAGAACAGCACAAACACAAACCACAAGGCAAACGGGAAACCGGTGAACGAGAAGATTGCAGGATAGTCAAGAACAGGAATCCTTATCAGCAGCAACAATGCCGAAAACAGGAAAAGAGGCACCAACAGTTGCCTCGTGCGCCTTTTCAGCAACCCCGCAAAGGTATATCTGTCCTTGTTGAAACACAACCCTGACAGGAAGAAGAACAGTGGCATGTGGAATGAGAAGATTATTCTGTACGGGAAGCTGTCGCCCAATGACGAGTGCCCCAGCACCACAGCCAATATGCCTATTCCCTTAGCCACGTCTATCCATTGAATTCTGTTGTCTGCCATATCCATCTGATTTTCCTGTCACATCGTTCCCTCAATCATTTTGGCATAAAAAGTCTCTCTGCCGCCACTCGTCATCACAAATACGGATTTATATGTCAGCTTAAAAAGCCAATCCGTAGACACGAGATTGCGGTAGTAAGCCTCATCATAAGGTACATTCATCTTGGGATAAAGCAAAAACCTCACGGTGTTATTGGG
>CAVDAU010000181.1:0-3435 GCA_963607015.1 Streptococcaceae bacterium | reverse complement strand
TTTGCAAAACAAATTAACTCAAATTCCGACATTGCAATGGAGCTTAACATAGAAGACAACCAACAGGAGACCGTGCGCCGCGGGCGCATAGAAGTGATATGCGGATCCATGTTCAGCGGCAAGACCGAAGAGCTGATACGCCGCCTGCACCGTGCGCAGTTCGCACGTCAGAAGGTGGAGATATTCAAGCCGGGCATAGACACCCGCTACTCCGACAGCGATGTCGTGTCGCATCAGGGCAACGCCATAGCATCCACTCCCGTCGACAGCAGTGCCAGCATACTGTTGCTGTCGTCGGGCATTGACGTTGTGGGCATTGACGAGGCACAGTTTCTTGACGACGGTCTTGTGGACATCTGCAGCCAACTGGCAGACAACGGCATACGCGTGATTGTTGCCGGACTTGACATGGACTATCTGCGCAAGCCGTTCGGCCCGATGCCGGCACTGTGTGCCATTGCCGATGAGGTGACCAAGGTGCATGCCATCTGCGTGCAATGCGGCAACCTTGCCATGTACTCCCACCGCAAGGTGGCAGACAACAGACGCGTCATGCTTGGCGAGACCGAAGAGTATGAACCGCTGTGCCGCAGCTGCTACCTCAAGGCTGTGAAGGGTCAGAACGCGCAGAACCCTGACCGGCATTGATGTCCTTGCCGGACAATGACCCCCGGTCGATGACGTACTTCTGATAGTAAGAGATGAGCAGTGTCGTTATGGGCAGGGCGATTATCATTCCCATGATGCCCATCAGAGAGCCCCAGACAGACAGCGAGAGCAGTATTATGGCGGGACTGAGTCCCATGGCACGCCCCATGATGCGGGGTGTCAGATACATGTCCTGTATGACCTGAACCACGGCGAACACAAGCAATGCCAGACCCAGCACCACCCAGAAGTTCTGTCCCGTGTCGCCCGACTTGATGATGGCAAGCACTATGGTGGGAATGAAGCCGATGACCTGCAGGTAGGGAACCATGTTCAGCAAGCCGATGAACATCCCCAGCACGATGGCCATAGGGAAGCCGATAATCAGGAAGCCGATGCTGAACAGCACGCCCACGCACGTAGCCACAACGGCCTGTCCGCGGAAGTAGTGGTTCATGCTGTCCGCAATGTCCGTCGTGAGTTTCGACAGGAACGGACGGAAACGCCTCGGCATCATGTTGACCCATCCGTCCGACAGGCTCTCGTAGTCAAGCAATATAAATATGGTATAGAGCAGGGTCATCAGCAGGGAGATGGCACTGAACACAAGCGACACCGACTCCGTCATGATGTTCCATATCCGTGGCAGCGTCTGCTTTATGGCATCCATCAGCTCTTCGCGGTCGAACAGGGCTATCAGCTCATCCACATTGACGTGTTCCTGCAAGTATTTCGCCACAAGAGCCGGAACGCTGTCGCCTGCCGGCACCGAATCCACATATTCTATTATGAGACTGCGTATGCGTCCCATCTCGTTCACCACAGGCGGCACGACCAGCCAGAACACCAGTCCGACGAGACACATGATGGTGAGCAGTGCGGCAGCAACAGACGGCACGCGATAGCGCAGACGGCAACGGTACTGGAAGAACCTGACCAACGGGAATATCAGGTAAGCCAACAGCCACGCCACGAAGAACGGCAACAGCACATCGCTGAGACGATAGATCACCCACAGTATGCAGACCGCCACCAAGCAGCCCACAACGCCACGGATAAAGCTGTCGAACGTAATCTTTTTCTGCTCCATACGCAACCGGTTCGGGAGTGTTATTCGTGCGGGTTATGCGTCTTGAACCACCGGAAGAACCAACACAGGGCAACGATAAGCACACAGCCTCCCACGGAATAGCCAAGCGTGGTGCTCAGGCCAAGAGCCGAGGGAGAGACAATCAGGAACGTGCTGCACACCACGGTCATGAACAGTGCCGGAACCAGCGTGACGATGAAAGGCTTGCGCTGCTGCACGAGATAGACGGTCAGCGTCCACAGCGTGAACACCGACAGAGCCTGATTGGCCCAGCCGAAGTAGTTCCAAACCACGTTGAAGCCCTCCTCATTCGCGATGTTGAACCACAGGATGAGCATCGTCACGGCAAACAGCGGAATACAGATATACAGGCGGTTGCGTATCGACCTCTGTGCCAGGTGCAGAAACTCGGCAATGATGAGGCGCGCGCTGCGCAGTGCGGTGTCTCCACTGGTGATGGGAGCAGCCACGACACCAAGCAATGCCAGTATGCCGCCGAACGTGCCGAGCCAGCTCTCAGACACGATGGCCACCACCTGCGGTGCACTCGACGAGAGCGATCCTCCCACTTCCTGCCATCCGTTGTCGAAGAAGAAATAGGACGATATGGCGGCCCACACCAATGCCACGACACCTTCGGTAATCATGGCTCCATAGAATATCGGGCGACCCTGACGTTCGCTCCTCATGCAACGCGCCATCAGAGGGCTTTGCGTGGCATGGAAACCACTGATGGCTCCGCAGGCTATGGTGATGAACAGGCACGGGAATATGGGACCCATCTTGGAGTTGCGGTTCTGCAGTCCGTCCCACAGCTCGGGGATGTCGGGCATGTGTATGAAGAGAGACACCAGAAGTGCCAGTGCCATGAACAGCATCATGAAAGCGAACACCGGATATATGCGCCCTATGATCTTGTCGATGGGCAGCATGGTCGCAATGACATAATAGACAATGATCACCACTACCCACATCATCACATCACCGGCAATGCCGCCGAGGATTATGGCAGGGCTATACACGAACACAGCACCCACCATCATGAGCAGCAGCACGGAGAACACCAGCATCACCTTCTTGGTGCGTTGTCCCAGATACTGCCCCACGAGTTCCGGCAGTCCCTCGCCATTGTGCCGCAAGGACAGCATGCCGCTGAGATAGTCGTGCATCGCACCTGCGAAGATGCAGCCGAACACAATCCACAGATATGCCGACGGGCCGAACTTGGCACCCATTATGGCACCGAATATAGGGCCTGTACCGGCTATATTCAGGAACTGGATCATGAAAATCTTCCATCCGGGCAGCACGACGAAGTCCACGCCGTCGGCATTCGCCACAGCCGGTGTCGGACGGTCGTCAGGGCCGAAGACATGTTCTATAAACCTTCCGTAAACAAAATAGCCCACTATGAGGGCACACAGTGAAATGGTAAACGTTATCATCTTTATCGTTTTTAATCAGACGTTGTGGTCTTGTTCCAAACAGGGCGCAAAGTTAGCAAAAAGGTGCCATCAGTGTCTGCTTCAGAGAAGATATACTTACTTGGCCAAGTAAGATATACTTCAATGGCAAAGTAAGTAGTACTTCGATGGCAAAGTAAGCAGTACCGGCATCAGCAGGCAAGCATATCTTCTGTGGCGTGGGTAGCACAAAAACAAGTCTGTTCACTTCCGTTTACTATCTGTTGACTAACC
>CAVDAU010000180.1:0-3480 GCA_963607015.1 Streptococcaceae bacterium | reverse complement strand
GTTGGATTTAAGTAAGCTCTGCTGACAAAGGTACACAGAGAACGGTTATGGTGTTGCAGTCGTTGCGGCCAACGGTATAAATTTGTGCTTTAAGACGAAATATGGTGCCGTGAGATTGAGGTGCGGGAGAATTTTATTGCGTAATATTGCACCGTCATACTTATATATAAAGGAATAGGAGCGTAGAGACACTACATGGCATTTGCGAAATGGATAGGCGGCGTGCTGGGATTTGTGGGCACAGGGACAGTGCTTGGCGCACTGGCAGGATATGCACTCGGTTCGATGGTCGATGCGTTGGCAAGCAGCGGCAACGATGAGGCCGACGGACAGGACACCTGCGGGCAGCAGGACAGACAGTATGATGGCGGCAGCTATCACGATGCAGGACAACTCAATCAGGGCTACAGGAACGGCTTCCTGTTCTCGCTGATGGTGCTGTCGGCACACATCATTCAGGCCGACGGCAGGATAATGCACTCTGAAATGGAGTTCGTGCGACGCTATCTGCGGCAGTCGTTCGGCAACGACGCTGCCGTGCAGGGCAATGACATACTGATGCGCCTGTTCGACTACCGCAAGCAGCAGGGCGACGTGCAGTGGCAGCGTCAGATGCAGCAGGCGTGTGCCGAGATGGCCCTCGCGCTGAACATGGAGAGCCGCATACAGCTTGTGGCGTTCCTGGCAGAGATAATCAAGGCCGACGGACAGGTGCAGGATGCCGAACTGCGTGAGCTGCGACAGGTCGCAACATGGCTGAGGCTCGATGCCGGCATTGCCGACCGGATGTTTGCCCTCGGAGGCAAGTCGGTGGAGGACGCATACAAGGTTCTTGGCATTGAGCCGGAGGCGACAGACGAGGAAGTGCGCAAGGCATACCGCAAGATGGTGCTTGAGAACCATCCCGACCGTGTGGCCAACCTTGGAGACGACATCAAGGAAGCTGCCACGCGCAAGCTCCAGGAAATCAACGAGGCCAAGAACGCAATCTATAAGGCGCGTGGCATGGAGTAGGAGAGGTGCACCCTGTGCTCCGAGACAAAAAAAGAAGACCGCCACGCTACACGTGCTGATAAATTCCTACCTTTGCGGGAGTAAACCCGATAGACAAACTCCTTATTAAATCTAAAAAATGAGTCAACAAGCACCATTTATGGTTTTCTCCGGCACAAACTCAAGATACCTTGCCGAGAAAATCTGCGCTCATCTGAACTGTCCGCTTGGCAACATGAACATATCCCACTTTGCCGACGGTGAGTTTGCAGTGTCCTACGAAGAGTCCATCCGTGGCTCTGTGGTATTCTTAGTGCAGTCCACCTTCCCGAACTCCGACAACCTGATGGAGCTGCTGCTGATGGTCGATGCCGCCAAGCGTGCCTCCGCACAGAGCATTGTGGCTGTGATACCGTACTTCGGCTGGGCGCGTCAGGACCGCAAGGACAAGCCGCGTGTGTCCATAGGAGCCAAGCTCGTGGCCGACCTGCTGTCGGTTGCCGGCATTGACCGCCTCATAACCATGGATCTGCATGCCGACCAGATTCAGGGCTTCTTCAACATCCCCGTCGACCATCTGTATGCTTCGTCGGTGTTCCTGCCCTACATCCAGAGCCTGAACATGGACGAGCTCGTGATTGCCACACCCGATGTGGGCGGCTCGAAGCGTGCCAGCAACTACTCCAAGTACCTGCACGTGCCATTGGTGCTCTGCAACAAGACGCGCGAGAAGGCAAACGTCGTTGCCTCGATGCAGATCATCGGCGACGTGAAGGACAAGGACGTGATACTGATAGACGATATTGTCGATACAGCCGGCACCATAACGACAGCGGCCAACCTGATGATGGACAACGGAGCACGTTCGGTGCGTGCCATAGCCAGCCATGGTGTCATGTCAGACCCTGCGTCGTTCCGCATCCAGGAGTCGCAGTTGCAGGAAATGGTCTTCACAGACAGCATACCCTACACAAAGAAGTGTGCCAAGGTGAAGCAGCTCAGCATTGCCGGCATCTTTGCCGAGACAATACGCCGCGTGATGAACAACGAATCCATCAGCTCGCAGTACCTCGTCTGACACATACGGCTGACACAAACGCAGCATAAATACAGGGGCTTGCTCTTCCGGAGCAAGCCCCTTGTGTTAATACACCCTTATCTTTTCTGCAAGGTCAGGAAACCTATCGGGCAAAATATAAATTGGGGTGATGGCGCTTGGGGATGATAACTCAACACGTAAGCCCAACGACACGGAAAGAAAAGCCTATAATGTCTCAGCCCAACACGATTAATGTCTCGGGGCGATTCGATTAATGTCTCGAGCCAACACGATTAATGTCTCAGCCCGGTTCGACTGATGTGATATTCAAGAGATTGTGGAAGCTAATGAGAAGTCGAACTGCAGGCCGCCGCCGTCGCGGTTTCTGACGCTGATGGTTCCGCCATGGAGCAGCACGGCATTCTTCACGATGGCGAGGCCGAGGCCGGTGCCGCCCATCTTGCGGCTACGCCCTTTGTCGACACGGTAGAAACGTTCGAACAGGCGCGGCAGATGCTCCGGTGCCACTCCTATGCCGTTGTCGGAGAAGGTGAAGCGGTATGTGTTCCGTGTGCCGGCATCTGACGGTCGGCAGCTGAGGCTGATGCGGGTGCCCTGACCGGCGTATGCTATGGCATTGTCGGTGAGGTTGCGGAAGATGCTGTAGAGCAGGCTGCGGTTGCCGTGGACGATGATGTGCTCGGGGATGTCGCAGGTCATGGCCATTCCTTTCTGTCCGAGTGCGAACTGGCTCTCCTTTTCCACGGTGCGGATGAGTCCTGCCACGTCGACCTCCTCGAAGGTCATCATCTTGGCACCGTCGTCGATGCGGTTGAGCATCGACATGTCGGCAAGCAGCGATGTCAGCCGCTTGCTCTGTGCGTAGCACCGCTCAAGGAATTGCTGGCGGGTGGCCTCGTCGACCTTGGGGTTCTCGAGTATGGTCTCGAGATAGCCCTGTATGCTTGCCACGGGGGTCTTCAGCTCGTGGGTGACATTCTGCGTGAGCTGTTGCTTCAGGACGTTCTGCTCCTGCTGTGTGCGCCGCAGCTGCAGGTACAGCTTGACGATGCGCTCGGCGGTGTCGCCCAGCTCGTCGTTGGAGAAGTCGCCGAGGCTCCCGCTCCAGTCTTCACCGATGGGGGAGGGCGTGAGGCTTGCCTTTGCCGCGAAGTCGTTCAGCTGGGTGATGTTCCGCCCCAGGCGGTGGATGAACTGATAGAGTATGACGGTGAGCATCAGCATCACGGCGAGTGCGAACCACAGGTAGTGTTGATCCGTGTGCAGGCTCTTGGCGAGGTCGAGGTCGTAGGGCAGTGCCGAACGGATGATGTAGCCGTCGTCAGGATAGTACGTGGCACTGTAGAAGTATTCCTGCCCCAGAGTTGTGCTGTTGCGGTCGACGGTCGACCCGTTGCCTTTCTTCAGTGCCTGCACCACCTCCGGCC
>CAVDAU010000179.1:0-3517 GCA_963607015.1 Streptococcaceae bacterium | reverse complement strand
GCATCGAACTACTAGTTCAAGTGCCAATGAACTATTAGTTCATTTTTTTCCGGACTGCGGTCGGTGCTCACACCTATAGGATATGTATATTGGGAGCGCACCGTGCGCTGCAACAAGTTTTCATTAACTTTGTGCAGTCTAATCAATAGACAAAGGATTTTCTAACCAACAAACAAGAGGAATTATGTTTTCGGGAATCATTGAAGGATGTGCCGTCCTTAAAGGCATGGAGAGGGACAGGGAGAATATCGACTTCACGTTCAGCTGCCCGTTTGTCGGCGAACTGGGGATAGACCAGAGCGTGTCGCACAACGGCGTGTGCCTGACCGTGGTCAGGAAGACGGCGGACACCTACACCGTGACAGCCATGAAGGAGACGCTCGACCGTTCAAACCTCGGACTGCTGAAGGTGGGCGACGAGGTGAACGTGGAACGCAGCATGCAGCTGAACGCACGGTTGGACGGGCACATCGTGCAGGGACACGTCGACGGAACCGCTGTGTGTACGGACGTGGAGGATGCCGACGGAAGCCATTACTATACGTTCAAGTATCCGTTTGACAAGGAGATGGCACAGCGCGGCTACATGACAGTGGACAAGGGGTCGGTGACGGTGAACGGCGTGAGCCTGACCGTGGTCAGCCCCACCGACGACACGTTTAAGGTGGCGATAATCCCCTACACCTACGAGCACACGAACTTCCACAGCATCACCGTAGGTTCGGTGGTGAACATCGAGTTTGACATCATCGGGAAGTACGTGAGCCGTCTGCTGCAGTACAAATGATGCCGGTGCGCATCATCCGTGCAGTATGTAGTACTGCACGATATACACGGCCGCACCGGCGAGGTAGCCCACGAACGCAATCCAGGAGATGTGCTTCAGATACCAGATGAAATCTATCTTCTCGATGCCCATGGCTGCAACGCCGGCTGCCGAGCCGATGATGAGCATGCTGCCGCCGGTACCGGCACAGTAGGCCAGCAGTTCCCAGAAGTAGTGATCCATCGGGAAGTCATACATTCCCATCGACGCAGCAACCAGAGGCACATTGTCGACTATGGAGGACAGGATGCCGATGATGATGTCTATCAGGAAGTACTTGCTTGGCTCCGACAGGCTTATTTGGTCGAGGTTGGTCGCCATCATCGTGAGGTGTCCGCAGGCCTGGAGAGCACCTACGGCCATGAGGATGCCGAGGAAGAACAGTATGCTGCTGAAGTCAACGTTGCGCATGATGGACGCGACGCTCAGTGCGTCGTGGTTGGGATCGGCAGGATCTTTGGGACGCATCTTCTCCGACGCTATCCACAGCACTCCGAGACCTCCAAGCATGCCGATGTAGGGTGCCAGGTGCGTGATCGTCTTGAACACCGGCACGAACAGCAGGAAGCAGACACCGAGAATGAGCATTATCTTGCGTTGGCTGTGAGGCACGCGCGATGCCGGACTGTCGTCTGTGCAGTCCTGCGCCACGCTTGTGTCGACGTGTCCCTTCATGGTGAACGAGAGGATGATGAACGGCACTACGATGCTGACGAGGCTGGCCGTGAATGTCATGACGATGATGTTCACGGCACTGACTTTCTGTGCTATCCACAGCATGATGGTGGTGACATCGCCTATGGGCGACCACACGCCTCCGGCATTGGCGGCCAGCACAATCATTCCGGCAAAGAACCAACGCTCTTTCAGCGTGGGTATGAGCTTGCCGAGCAGTGCCAGCATGACGATGGTGGTGGTCAGGTTGTCGAGCACGGCCGACATGAAGAAAGTCAGCAGGCCGAGAATCCACAGCAGCTTGACCTTCGATGTCTCATGTATCCTGTCGGTGATGATGCGGAATCCGCCCCACCTGTCCACTATCTCCACAATGGTCATGGCTCCGAGCAGGAAGAACACAATCTCTCCCGTCTCGCCAAGATGTGCCAAAAGCTCTTCCGTGACGTAGCCGCTCACGCTTGAGGCCGCTCCCGCTATTGCCGGTGTCATGGCTCCTGCGCCGCCAAGAGCCACGATGCTCCACATGGCTGTGCACAGGACGAGTGCCGTGGCAGTCTTGTTTGTTTTCAACGGATGCTCCAAGGCGATACACAGATAGCCGAACACGAAGACGACTATCATCAGGTAGAATGCAAATGACATAAAAAAGTTCTAAAGGCGATAAATGACAAATCGTCCGGTCATGCCGAGGCGGCTTATGCCGAACCGTATCGCTGCAAAGGTATGGAATTGCCGAACAGCGTGCAAGCAAAATCGCAATTATCGGTTCCGTCCGTCCACGGCTCTCCCCGCCACGGCAAGCACCGCGCATTTGCCTATGTCGGCGAAAATGCCGAATATTGCGGACAGTTTGTATAACCAAAGCCCCTCACCGTGAGGGACAAAAAACACTTCTTCTATACTATGATGGGAAAAACTCTGACAGCCCTGCTGTGTGTGCTGGCACTTGCCTCGTGCAACCTCAAGGGCAACAACAACCGCACGTCTGCCGACGGTGCCGATTCCGTGAAAGTGCTGTGGGCCACGTTCAACATCCGCCTGGACACTCCGGCAGACAGTCTCAACAGCTGGCAGTACCGCAAGGATTCCGTGTGCCGGTACATCAAGGACAAGGGCATCGACATCTTCGGGATGCAGGAGGTCAAGCACAACCAGCTGGTCGACATCCTTGCCGGATTGCCCGACTATGGCTATGTGGGCGTGGGTCGCGACGATGGCAAGGAGGGTGGCGAATATTCGCCGCTGTTCTATCGCAAGGACAAGTTTGACGTGCTCGACGGCAACACGTTCTGGCTGTCGCAGTATCCCGACAGCGCGGGCTTCATCGGCTGGGACGGCGCGTGTCCGCGCATCGCCTCGTGGGCCAAGTTCAGGGACAAAGACACGGGCAAGGTGTTCATGGGTGTGAACACTCACTTCGACCACGTGGGCGTTGTGGCACGGCGCGAGGCCGCGTTGCTCATCATCGACCGCATAAAGGAGATTGTGGGCGACAAGCCTGCGGTGGTGACCGGCGACTTCAACGTCAATGACCAAGCGGAGGCATACCGGACGATGACCGGCAACGAGTTCGTGCTGAAGGATGCGTACAAGATGACGGACGACAACGAGGGACCGGCATACACGTTCCACGACTTCGGCCGCCTGCCGCTTGCCGACCGTGAGAAGATCGACTTCATCTTCGTCACGCCGCAGATAAAGGTCGAGAAGACCGAAATCTACCAAAATCCGGAGACCAAGACCGGCCACATCAGCGACCACAATCCGCACCTCGCCCGGCTGGAGTTCTGACAGCGTTAAGATATGTAGTTTTGCGGCATAACCCCGACTTTCGCACGGATATAGGTGTCTACGCTGACCCCCGGTCTGCGCTTCGCTTAGACCGGGGTTAGGCAAAATTGTGCCTCTTCGAGGCACTACAGCATGATGCCCACACCTATGTATATTGGGAGCGCACTATGCGCCAGCCTCGGAGAGGCTGATTTCATGAGTAACCCCGGACTGTAGGGGAGC
>CAVDAU010000178.1:0-3612 GCA_963607015.1 Streptococcaceae bacterium | reverse complement strand
CCTGAAAGTGAGCAAACCGGTTTGCGTCAATAAAACCTGAAGGCTTGTCGGGTCTTATATTTACGTTGGCACTTTCAAATATAAGACTTTGCCATTTCAAACATAAGCGTAGAAGTCAGAAATCATATGAAGAAATCCAAGCCATTTTAGATGAAAGAGCCGTGGCTACCAAAGAAGTTTTCATTCGGCGTGTGTGGGCGGAATGTCAGAATTTCGTACTTTTGCGACTTTGACAAGAGCAAGAACAATACATACAGTACAGAAAAGCCTTTAGAGATATGAGCAAGAAGTTTGCCGAGTATGCAGGTATGAACCTGTCGGAGATAAACGATGGAGTCCTCAGTGAGTGGAAGAAGAACCACATCTTCCTCAAGAGCATGGAGGAACGTGAGGGGTGTCCGGAATTCATATTCTATGAAGGCCCTCCATCTGCCAACGGTCATCCGGGCATACACCACGTGTTGGCACGCAGCATAAAGGACACGTTCAACCGCTACAAGACCATGAAGGGCTTTCATGTGGCCCGCAAGGCAGGATGGGACACCCACGGACTGCCGGTGGAGCTTGGCGTGGAGAAGGAGCTGGGCATCACCAAGAAGGACATTGACAACAAGGCTTCCGACAAGTATATATCGACCGAAGACTACAACCACAAGTGCCGCGAGAACGTGATGAAGTTCACAGCCGAGTGGCGCGACCTGACGGAGAAGATGGGCTACTTCGTGGACCTGGATCATCCGTACATAACATACGACAACAAATACATCGAGACCCTGTGGTGGCTGCTCAAGCAGCTATACAACAAGGGGCTGCTCTATAAGGGCTATACCATACAGCCTTATTCGCCTGCCGCAGGCACGGGTCTGAGCTCGCACGAGCTGAACCAGCCCGGCTGCTACCGCGATGTCAAGGACACGTCGGTGACGGCGCAGTTCCTCATCACCGAACCCCGTGCCGAATGGACAGGGTGGGGCAAGCCCTACTTCCTTGCCTGGACCACCACGCCGTGGACACTGCCGTCGAACGTAGCCCTGTGCGTCGGACCTAAGATAGACTACAGCGTGATAGAGACCTACAACCCGTACACGGCAGAGAAGATGACGCTGATAATGGCCGCTGCGCGTGTATCGGCATACTTCTCGCCGGCAGGAGAGGTGAAAGAGGGCGACGAACTTCCCGACTACCGGCGCGGCGACAAATATGTGCCGTATAAGGTCGTGGGCAGTGTGAAGGGTAGCGAACTCGTAGGCATCCGTTACAAGCAGCTAATGCCGTGGGTCAAGCCCTGCGAGAAGGTCAGTGACCTGAGTCCGGCATACGTCACGGAGTATGCCGCTGCACATCCCGACAAGGTGTTCACAGGCGAGAACGGCAAGGACAAGTTCGTGGAGATGAGCGAAGCGGCGTTCCGCGTGATTCCCGGTGACTACGTGACGACAGAAGACGGTACGGGCATTGTGCACACGGCATCGACCTTCGGTGCCGACGATGCCAAGGTGTGCCGCGACGCACATGTGCCTGCGCTCTATCTCATAGACAAGAAGGGCGACACCCGTCCTATGGTGGATCTGCAAGGCAAGTATTATCTCACGGACGAGCTGGACAGCAACTTCGTGGCACGCTGCATGGACAAAACCGCTTATAGCCATCATGCCGGTGACTATGTGAAGAACGCCTACGACCCGCGCTTCAACAATGACGGCGTGTGGGACGTCAAGGCATCGGAGAAGGCAGAAGACCTCAACATCATAATAAGCCTGGAGATGAAGCAGGAGGGCACGGCATTCAAGATTGAGAAGTTCGTGCACAACTATCCGCACTGCTGGCGAACGGACAAGCCTGTGCTCTACTATCCGCTCGACAGCTGGTTCATCCGCGACACGGCACGCAAGGAGCGCATGGTTGAGCTGAACAAGACCATCAACTGGCAGCCCGAGAGCACCGGCACAGGACGCTTCGGCAACTGGCTGGAGAACCTGAACGACTGGAACCTGTCGCGTTCGCGCTTCTGGGGTACGCCGTTGCCCATCTGGCGCGATGAGAACCGTGGCGAGAAGTGCATAGGTACACTCGCCGAGCTATATGACGAGATAGAGAAGAGCGTTGCCGCAGGCGTGATGAAGAACAATCCTCTCAAGGAGCGCGGCTTCGTGCCGGGCGACTACTCGCAGGAGAACTACGACCGCATAGACCTGCACCGTCCGTATATGGATCAGATTGTTCTCGTGAACGAGGAATGTCAGCCCATGTATAGGGAGACAGACCTCATCGACGTGTGGTTCGACTCCGGATCAATGCCTTATGCACAGCTGCACTACCCGTTTGAGGGTGAGATGGCACGCGGCACAGAGGCTGACCGTCAGGCTTTGGTGGAGAGCCGCTACGAGGGCTATGCCATTCCGCCAAAGGCTTTCCCTGCCGACTTCATCAACGAGGGTGTGGATCAGACGCGCGGATGGTTCTTCACCCTGCACGCCATAGCCACCATGGTCTTCGACAGTGTGGCGTTCAAGAACGTCATCTCTTCCGGTCTCGTGCTTGATGCCAAGGGCAACAAGATGAGCAAGCACCTCGGCAACGTCACCAATCCTTTCGACATGATCGGCAAGTACGGAACCGATGCCGTGCGCTTCTACATGATGACCAACAGCGAACCGTGGGACAATCTGAAGTTCGACCCCAATGGCGTGGACGAGGTACGCCGCAAGTTCTTCGGCACGCTCTATAACACATACTCGTTCTTCGCACTCTATGCCAACGTCGATGGCTTCGACTACTCGCAGAAGGACATAGATCTAAGCGAGCGTCCGGAGATTGACCGCTGGATATTGTCGGAACTGAACACACTGGTGCGTGGCGTAGATGCCAACCTCGCAGCCTATGAACCCACACGTGCCGGCCGTCTGATAGAGGACTTCGTCAACGACAACCTGAGCAACTGGTATGTGCGTCTGAACCGCAAACGCTTCTGGGGCGGCGGCATGACAACCGACAAGCTGTCGGCATATCAGACGCTCTACACCTGCATAGAGACCGTGGCGAAGCTGCTGGCTCCGTTCTCGCCGTTCTTTGCCGACAGGCTGTATATGGACTTGGTGAGCGTCACAGGACGCGACACTGTAGAGTCCGTGCATCTCGCCTCATTCCCGCAGTGCGACGAGGCTCTGATAGACCATGAGCTGGAAGCACGTATGGAGATGGCACAGAAGATCACGTCTATGGTGCTGGCTCTGCGCCGCAAGGTGAATATCAAGGTGCGTCAGCCGCTGCAGCGCATCATGATTCCCGTGACCAACGAATCACAGCGCAGCCACATCGAGGCCGTCAAGGAACTGATAAGGAATGAGGTCAACGTCAAGGACGTGGAGTTCGTTGACAATGCCACAGGCATATTGGTGAAGCGCGTGAAGTGCGACTTCAAGAAGTTGGGACCGAAGTTCGGCAAGCAGATGAAGGGTGTTGCCGCTGCCGTGTCGGCGATGGGGCAGGAGGACATTGCACAGCTGGAGCGCGACGGACACTTCACCTTTGCCGATGTGGACGGACAACAGGCAACGGTCGATGTTGCTGATGTGGAGATAATCAGCGAGGACATCCCGGGCTGGCTCGTAG
>CAVDAU010000177.1:0-3839 GCA_963607015.1 Streptococcaceae bacterium | reverse complement strand
ACATAAGACTTTGCCATTTCAAACATAAGCATAGAAGTCAGAAGTCATATCCTGTGGCGCGCACCCTCGGGCACACACGCCACAGGACATGAAACCCAAACCCCAACACCTCTACACCCATCGTGAGGCACACACGTTACAGGACATGAGCTGCAGTTTGGAAGAAATCCAAGCCTTTCTAAATGAAAGAACCGTGCACGGCACGTGATTTTAATATCCGGTTCGGAGCATGAATAGGAATAATCGTGCTAACTTTGCGGTACATGAAACATGAACCATAAAACATGAACCGCAAGCAGCGCACCCGAGTATGAAAGAGATGAAACTTGACAATCCGTTTGTCGTGACCGGCTACTTCGGTCCTGAATACTTTTGTGACCGTGAGAGTGAGACGGAAGAACTTGTCTCGGCGATGAAGAACGGATGGAATGTCACCCTCATATCTCCACGAAGGCTCGGCAAAACCGGTCTCATCAAGCATGCCTTCAACCGTCTCGAGGGTTCATCGGGTGTCAGGTGCTTTTATGTAGACATATATTCGACCAGAAATCTTTCCGACTTGGTACAAGCTCTTGCGCATGCCATTGTAGGCAAGCTGGACTCGCCGTTGGAGAAGGCGGTGAAGAAAGTCAACAGTGTCTTTGCCGCGTTTCGCCCGACCATGACCCTCGATGCCCATACCGGACAGCCAACGTTTTCTTTCGACATCACTCCGCAACAGGCACAGATGTCTTTGGAATCCATTTTCAAGTATCTTGGCAGCTATAACAGGAAATGTGTTGTCGCCATTGACGAGTTCCAGCAAGTGGCTGAATACCCTGAAGGCGGAACAGAGGGACTTATCCGCTCCTACGTGCAGTTCATGCCGCATGCGAGATTTGTCTTTGCCGGCAGCAAACAGCACATGATGGAGGAGATGTTCCTCTCTGCCACACATCCGTTCTACCGCAGCACGCACATAATGAATCTGCACGAGATAGACGAGGACAAGTACCGTGATTTCGCGAACCGCTTCTTCGAGGAACAAGGGAGGGAGATTGCTGCCTGTGACTTCCACTGGTTGTATGCGGCTGTCGACGGACAGACATTCTTTGTGCAAGCCATCTTGAACAAGATATACTCGCATCCACGACAGGAGATAGACAAGGACTTTGTACAGCGATGCACATCAGAGGCTGTGGATGAACAGGTCGCTGCTTTTCAGTACATATACAATTCACTGACAGAGAATCAGGCTGTGCTTCTGCGTTCCATAGCGTGTGAACGTGCAGTGAAGGAGCCGTTGGGCGGGGAGTTCAGTCAGAAATACCGTCTGCCGGCAAAGAGCAGTCTGAGGCTCGCACTTGACCATCTCGTCAGGAACCAATTGGTGTATCGGGACATGCAGCGCGGCTATGTCGTCTACGACAAGTTTATGGGCATGTGGCTTGCGTCTCTATGACGGTGCAGGCACAGTGCCTCATTCCTCCTTATATATATAGATGTAATCCGGCTGAAACGCACCGAAAACAACAATGGCCTGCCATGATGTGCAGACCATTGTTGTAATAGTTGTGCTCCGCAGGGCGGTGTCACTTCACCTCTGATGTCCACTTCAGTATCTCGTCGTCGCCGGTGCTTGTGCGCAGGAGTTTACCCGTCTGCCACAGCACGTCGGGATATGACTTCTTGAGGTCGGACACGGAGTTCTCTATGCCGCTGCCGCCCGATGTGGCAAACGGCACAACCTTCTTGCCGCTGAGGTCGTTGTTGTCGAGGAATGTCTTGACGAGCTGCGGGACAAGGTTCCACCAGATGGGGTAGCCCAGGTAGATGACATCGTAGTCGGCAAGGTTGCCTATCGTGGTCTTCAGTGCCGGACGCATCGACGGGTCGTTGTGCTCCTTGTTGCAGCGGCTGTTGCTGTCTCTCCAGTCAAGGTCCGCACCGGTGTAGGGCTGCTCGGGTTCCAGCCTCACGATGTCTGCGTTGAGCAGTGACGCCAGCTTCTCCGCAACGCGCTTTGTCGTGCCTGAGTAAGAGACATAAGTGACCAATGTCTTCTGAGCTTGGGCATCCGAGGGTGCCGGTTCGACGGCTTTCGCCGTCTGCTGTGCGCACGAGCACATGGCCGCAGCCATGATCGACAGTACCAATGTCTTGAGATTCTTCATGATGATATCCTTTCGTTTTTTGTTTATATGATGATTTCTGTGATACAAAAATAGCCGCACGACCGCTTCAGGCGTGCGGCTATTGCGACGAAAGGGAAAACTTGCGTGGTGAAAGCGAAACGGCACTAAAGTTCTTCGGCGATTTCGCCGGTGCTCTTGCGTTTCTTCTCTCGAGGCATACTGTCCGGTGCGACGTGTCCCACGGGAATGAGTGCCACGGCCTCATAGCCTTCGACAGGGAACAACCGCTTCACTGCCTCCACATCGTAATTGCAGACCCAGCATGTCCCCAAACCACGGTCGGCGGCAGCGAGCGCAAGATGTTCCACTGCAATGCCGAGGTCTATGTCTCCGTGGGGCTTCCCGTCACAGGGACGCACCCACTGTGCACCTACATCTTTCAGTGCAATGACATACATCGGTGCACCTGCGAACCACGGACGCTCATAGCACCGGCGTATCTTCTTCTTTGCCTCATCCGATGTCACGATGAGGAACTTCCACGGCTGTATGTTCACAGCCGACGGTGCCAGCCGCACACACTCCATGATATATTCAATGTCAGCCCTGCTGACCGGCTCGTCTGTGTACTTGCGCGCAGAGAACCGCCTCGTTGCCAAATCCTTAAAGTCCATATCTCTCTGTAAATCATTGCTGTCCGATCATTCTTTTGCCGACCCTCCCATGGTCTTCCTCACAGGGTCACGTCGCAAGAAAATACTGGCGTCCGTTCTCCTCGAGCACATAGATTCTGTTCTCCTTTGCCAGCCACCCGATGGCATAGGCCAACTCCGTGGCTTGCAGTTCGAGACGTGTTATCAGGTCGATGAATGTCATTCGGCCTGTGGCCTTCTTCAGCGTGTTCCACACAAGTCGTGCGTTCTTGGCTATCGTCTCTGTACTCATATTGTCTGTTCCTCCTCTCCTTATTGGTTGTGTTTTTCCGTGCGAAGCCTGTCTCCCGATAGGTTTGCGCCTTAAATGTAACACTGATTTCAACAATGCGCAAACAAAAGAAAGACTATTTTGCCGCAGCTGAAGAATGTTTAACTTTTGGGACACAAACGACACCAATTTAAACACTTGCTTCATACTCTTTAAGGTCTGTTGATGCGGCAACGGTACCATCCACATGACGTGCTCAGAACTTATAGTACAGGCTGGCGAGCACGTTGCGGCCACGCAGCTTGTAGCTGAGGCGCGTCGATGTCAGGTCGTCGCTCGATATGCCTGTATAGGTATAGTCGCGCTGGTTCAGCAGGTTGGTGACGTAGACAATTGCCTGCAGGCTCTTCGAGATCTGATATTCTGCCTTGGCGTCGGCGAGGAAGAGATCCTGCGACTTCATGCCCGACCCGTCGGCATGATAGTGCTTGCCGAGCACGCTGAAGTTGAGCTTCTTGGTCGGGTTGAGCAACACCTCAAGGTTGTGGTTGTAGCGGTTGGACTTATACTTGGTGTCGGCCACTTTCATCCATGTTGTCCAAGTTTCCAGCTCGTATTCCACCTTCATCCACGATGTCAGACGGCCGTTGATTGAAGGCTTCACAGACAGCACCTTGGTGTTATACTTCACGTTGGCATTGTTGCGTATCATCTCCATGTCCGTATTGGTGGCTCCGACCCACAATCCGACATTTCCCTTCAGTGCGCTGATGCCCTTTGTGGCAGAGACGTGTCCGTAGA
>CAVDAU010000176.1:0-3847 GCA_963607015.1 Streptococcaceae bacterium | reverse complement strand
ACTATAAGTTCACGGTTGCCGACAACCACGACATCACGGTGATGTTGGGTACGGAGGCTCTGAAGTCCGGTATCGGTAAGGGCATGACAGGTGTGGACTATGACTACATCTTCGAGCGCGACCCGAACACCTGGACACTGAGCAACGGTGGCGGTGCCAACCAGTCTGTCAGCGGCTACTATCCGAGCAAGTTCACAATGTTCGGCTACTTCGGCCGTGCCGACTACTCCTACAAGGGCAAGTACCTCGCCACACTGACCATGCGTCGCGATGCTTCTTCCAAGTTCGCAAGCAAGAACCGTTGGGGTACGTTCCCGTCGATCTCTCTCGGCTGGCGTGTTTCTGACGAGAAGTTCCTCGAGAAGGCACGTTCCACATGGATGGACGACCTCAAGATCCGTGCCGGCTACGGTACGACCGGTAACTCCAACATCGGTGCCTACAACTACGCATTCCAGTACAGCAACAACACTCGCTACCTCTATGCAATCTCCGGTGAGAACTCAGGAGCCAACACAGGCTACGGTATCACGGTGCTGGGTGACCAGAACGCCAAGTGGGAGACAGTGAAGATGCTCAATGCCGGTATCGACCTGACAGCATTCAGCAACAAGTTGACCGCCAGCTTCGACTTCTACATCAAGAAGACCTCTGACATGCTTGTCCCTGCAAACTGGACAACACTGGCAGGTGCAGGTACGAAGCCTAACGTAAACATCGGTGACCTGAAGAATACCGGTATCGACTTCCAGATCGGATGGCGCGACAAGATCGGTCAGGTCAGCTACAACATCAATGCCAACGCTTCTTGGTATAAGAATGAGGTTACAAAGTTGGGTTCTTCCAACCTCTACACCTCTACCCGTATCAACCAGATGACCATCACTACTGTAGGTCAGCCTGTGTCAATGTTCTACGGCTATGTCGACGACGGCATCTACAAGTCGGTTGAGGATGTCCTGAACTACAAGAACGCCAACGGCCAGACAATCCTGCCTAACGGTGTCGCTTCTTACGAAGATTTGCAGGCTACCGCTGAATCTTGGGTAGGTCACTACAAGTGGAAAGATGTCAACGGCGACGGTCAGGTCACAGCAGACGACCGTACCATCATCGGTAATCCTCATCCGGATCTCACAGGTGGTGTCAACATCGGTCTGACATGGAAGGACTGGGATCTGAGCACATATCTGTACTACTCCATCGGCAACGACCTCTACAAGCACTACGAGTACTACACACTGTGGGGTAACCTCGGTAACGCTTACTCATACGAGCGTATCAGCCAGGCATGGGATCCGCAGACCAATCCTAACGGCACACTGCCTCTCTGGGTCTATGGTGATACCAACGATGAGAACACACAGTCTCACTCGCAGTATGTTCAGGACGGTTCTTACCTCCGTATGCAGACCCTCACCCTCGGCTACTCACTGCCGAAGAAGATTGTCAGCAAGACAGGCTTCAGCCGCATCCGTCTCTACGCTCAGCTGAGCAACGTCTTCACCATCACCGGCTACGACGGTCTCGATCCTGAAGTTCGCTCGAACAATGGTGACAGCTCCAACGACTTGATGAAGGGTGTCGACTACGGTTCCTACGGTATGCCGCGTCAGTATCTGTTCGGTGTCAACATCGACTTCTAAGAAGTGAATTTGAGTATTATATAAACAAGTGGAGGCTGGTGGAACAGCCGGCCTCCCTTCTTTAAGATAAGCTCAAGACGATTAACTAACAATATAATACTAAGAAACAATATGAAAAAAGCAATATTATATTCAGCATTGGCTCTTGGCTCACTGTCTATGACGAGTTGCGGTGACAGCTTCCTCGAGCTTAATCCTGTAGGTGCAGTGAGTGAGGGCACTCTGGCCACTACAGAGGGTATCGACTACCTGCTGACAGCTGCATATTCCACCTTCAACAACATGACCCAGGCACACTGGATGGGTGCAGCGTCGTTGAGTAACTATGCTTTCGGTGACATCGCCGGTGCAGATGCCAACAAGGGTTCGCAGTCGTCAGACCAGTCGGACTTGACACAGTTTGAAATCTATTCGCTCAATACGTCCAACTCTTATGTCTCCGGCAAGTGGACAGCTGTCTACGAGTCTGTGAAGCGTTGCAACAACGTGCTCGATATGGCACAGCGGTTGGGTTCTGCCGGAACAATCACTTCCGAACAGCAGGCTCTGATCGAGGCGCAGGCGAAGTTCATCAAGGGCGTGTGGCTGTTTGAAGGTATCCGCGTGTTCGGTGCAGCTATTCCTGACGTGACTTTGGAGGACTATCAGGCTTCTACCGACCCGCAGGTAAGCAATGTCGACGAGAGCGGCAACTATAAATACATCTGGAGCAATGTCGAGCAGTACTTCAAGGATGCCATCTCAGGTCTTCCCGAGACATGGGCAACGGCTGAGAGCGGACGCGCCACATCATGGATGGCAAAGGCAGAGCTGGCAAAGCTCTATCTGTACTGGTCTTCTCCGTATGACGGCAAGAACTCAACCGCTGACCACTGGAATGATTGCAAGACTCTGCTTGACGACATCATCGCAAACGGCAAGAATGCACGTGGCACGAAGTTCAAACTCACGGAGAACTATGCAGACCTGTGGGATGCCGAGACATCTGACTGGACAGGTGAGGACGTGTTTGACATTCAGCTGACCATCAGCGGTACGCAGACCAACACCAACGCCATCAGCTACACTCCGGCTATCGGACAGCCGGGTGCATCGGGTCTCGGCGGTTGGGGCTTCTATCAGCCTACATACGAGTTCGTCAACAGCTACATCGTTGATGCCAACGGTCTGCCGGCTGCCGACTACCAGAGCAAGGAGCCTCTGACACAGATGGTCAATGGCAATATCGTATCAGACTTGACGACCTATACAGACCCGCGTCTTGATGTCGCTGCCGGCCGCTTCGGTGTTCCGTTCTTGGACTATGGCGTGCCTGTTTCGACCAACGGTTGGGTGCGTGACTACACCAACGGTGGTCTGTATATGAACAAGAAGAACCTGCCGAAGATTTCAGACCGTGGTTCCACGTCAGTCGCAACGGCTGTGTCTTCTTCTGCAAAGAACTTCCATGTGATTCGCTTCGCCGACATCCTGTTGTGGCGTGCTGAGGTGGCTATCCACGAGAACGACCTCACAACGGCGTTGCAGTACATCAATCAGGTGCGTGAGCGTGCTGCCAACAGCGTCTACACCACTGCCGGCAACGAGAGCTACTACACTGCTGCCGAACTGGAAGTTCCGACAGGCTACACGTTCGACGACAAGGTCAACGGCACTACTGTCACCAATACTGTTGCCAACTACCGCTTGGGTCTGTACACCTCGTTTGCAAGCGCAACTGAGGCTACCACAGCTCTGAAGCGCGAGTATCGTGCAGAGTTCGGTATGGACGGTCACCGCTGGTTCGACATCGCCCGTTGGGGTGAGGTCGTAGACGTGATGAACGCTTACTTCACCTACGAGAAGACCTATCTTCCCAAGTTCTCTAACGTGGCTAACGTCCGTTACACATACTTCCCGATTCCTCTGACTGACATTCAGACAGCAGAAGGCCGCCTCGTTCAGAACGAAGCATGGAAGTGATTCCGCAATAATCCCGACTTCCCCAAGTCGGTACAGTCAGAGGCACGCCGCAGATACGGCGTGCCTCTGTTGTTTATCAAGGCAACCGTCTCCACGGTTCTTTCATTTATCCATATTATGTGGCGTGTGTACCTGAAAGTGAGCAAACCGGTTTGCATCAATAAAGTCTGAAGGCTTGTCGGGGCTTATATTTACGTTGGCACTTTCAAACATAAGACTTTGCCATTTCAAACATAAGC
>CAVDAU010000175.1:2137-3865 GCA_963607015.1 Streptococcaceae bacterium | reverse complement strand
CTCTAAAGACATCTCTATCTTGTTCATGGAACCAAGCTCATACTTTTCGTGGATAGGCGATGCCCATGTTTCAGGTACGAAGTAACATCTACCTTCGGTACAAGATACCATTTTATAGATGTCATGTCCGGGTTCGGCAGCGGGCAGACGCACCAAATCGTTTGGCGAGAGGGTGAAAAGCAATCGTCTGCCATCTTCCTTTACATCTTCTGCTACGCTTAGACGGTTCTTGAGCCTTTCTATGGCAACGCTTAACGGGATGCTCTCAAACGAACGCTTGCCATCTTCGTTGACATATATGGCGAAGAAGAGATTGGTTCCCTTGTCGGCCTCGACATATTTTTTGCGTTTGTTGCCCACCTCACCTACATTGAACTTCATGCCGAGCGTTTCCACCTTCCTGACCTTAAAGATGGGCTTGTGGTCTTTGCCGCAATTGAGTTCCTTGATGTTCCGGTTCATTGTGGCTATGCCCTCGGGTGAGAACGCTGCTTCGGGATGATGCTTGCCCTGCGCGTCGTCGTACTGCTTCAAGTGTGCAAACATGATGTTCCGGATGCCGCTGTCGGAGATGGATGCTATCGTCTTCTCGTCAAAGGATTCGTCTATGGCTACCCGTGTTGCCGACATCCTGTCTTTCTCACCTGTATAATAGTATATGGTGACTTTCGATATGTCCTTTCCGTTCAGCTTGTTGTCTTGGCTTTTGAAGTGTTTGACAAGCAACTTCTTGTCGAACTTGTGGTGTTTGTCGATGAGGCTTGCCACCTCTTTGCGCAGTTCCCTGTCTGCTATTTGCTGCCAACAATCAAGAGCGTCAGCCAATTTCACGAGCTTCGTCTTTTGCAAGCTGACAAAGCCGGACACGGTATCCTTGTGCATCGACTTGCGGATTGCCCATCCGTCGCCTTTGGTCTGACGGTCAACTGTCTTTTTGCCATTCACATAGTGAGTGTAGCGGTTGTTTGTCTTGGTGATGACGCGCAGGTTCTGCTTGAAGCTGACTATGATGCCGTCAAGTTCTGCGGCCACATCCTGCGTGAAGCTGTTCCATGGCTTGTTGAACTGCCATGTGTAGTTGCCATGGTCATCGGTCTTCACCTTGGTGCAGAGCTTGTGCTTGAGGTCTTGCCGCTCTTCCTCCTTCGAGGAGAGGGCTGCAGTATTGTTCAGATAGTTGACGATGCTGCGGCTTGTGCAGGCTATGACAATGGCATCCATGGCATGGTGACGGTGGTCGATGCGCTTCTTGCTGAATCCTGACGATAATTCCAGCGGTATGTTGGTCCGGAAATATCGCTTGCCGTCTTTGTTCATCCATTGCCCGTAATTGTCTGTGCCGCTTTTCCCGTTGAGCCGTTCAAAGCGTGGTGCCACGATGCGGTTCCACACGTCGTTGATTCCCCATTCGCGCTTCATCCGGTCGGTGATGGTGTCATTGGTGGCAATAATGTGTTTGGATGCGGACTCCTGCTCTCCGTCCTCTCTGACCAGGCATGACAGGATGCTGAGCATCTTGCGGCTCATGTACCGGCTGTCGTTGAGTTGCCGCTGTGCAAAGCCTTCGGGAATGTCGTCGAGCAGGAGCTTCTTCATCTTAGCGCGGTTGGCGGAGTAGTGTCTCTGCACGAAGTCCTCGTACTGCTTCTTGTCGAGTATCTTGATGTCGTGGCCAAGGCTGTCCTTAATAATACCCCCCCCCATCTTCGTGATGAACTCATAGGCAAG
>CAVDAU010000175.1:0-2115 GCA_963607015.1 Streptococcaceae bacterium | reverse complement strand
CAGTTTGGACAGTGGAATGACCTGACCCGTGTATGGCGACTTATAGTTCTGCTCCAGCCACATCTTGTATTTAAGCACGTCTGACTGCTTTACGTGTACAGTCTTCGCGTTGCTCAGGTCCTTCTTGATCTTCTGTATGTCCTCAGAGATTTCGACCGCAGGGTCTGACAGCACGCAGTCTTCGTATATCTTCAGAGTCTCCATCTGGCTTGGAGAGTATGGACGGACGTTCTCTATGTTATAGCAGGGATTGGCAAATTCTTGCAACAGTGCGCGTATCCTGAGATTGGTACGTTCGTTCTCTGCCATTCTCATGCTGTCTCTTTCTCTGCTCTTGGCATCTTTCTTCAAGTCGCGCCCCATTTCCACATGGACTTCGTCTATACGGCCATACGTTTTCCAGATGTCTCTTACGACTCTCAATGTCTCGCCCATCACTTTCTCCACTATGGGATTGCGCAGGGAGTGTTGCTTCAGGTTGTTCCGAAGATAGAGGTCAATGTCTTCGGGCTTTTCCCATCGGGTTGTTTCCGAGGTTTCCGAATGACGGCCGTACACGGCATAGCAGGCTGCCCATAGCGGCATGCCTTGGAAATCGTCTATGCTGCGCTTGCCGGCAAGCTGTTCCCTCGTGCGGTCAGAAATGCTATCGTCTGCAACACCGTCGATGATGTTGTTGATGCGGACTAATGTTTTGCCGTCAATGGCATTTCTGTCCCATAGTCTCCCCATACGCATCAGGGCGAGCAGACGTCTGATGGCTTTCTCCGAATATGCGCCATAGTCCTTGCTGTCTGGTGCATATTGCTTGAAATTGGCGACAAACTCTTTCTCGGGGAGCCGGTGCTTGCCGGCAAACTTGGCGAGAGCCTTCTGGCACATGATTGGGTCATCCACGGAATAGAGTATGTGCCACAGATGCACAAGGCTGTCCTTGTCCAAAGTAGGGATGTCGAGACTTTGCAGCCGTCGGTTTATCTCGAACCGCGTGGGACAGCAAGGATACGACTTGTCTTCCACATAGTTCCAACGGTATTCGCCAATGGACTTGCCTATGCCGAAAGGCTTGTATTTCAGCAGCTGGTCTTGCTTGATCTCCTTCTTGTCGGCCAGCCACTCAAAGAGGTTACACATGTCATCCGGACAGGTAAGGAACCGGGATGTGACATCATAATCGGTGACGACCTTTTCATCCACCACGGCACTCCTCTTGTATATGCGCAGATTGGACAAGAATTGCCATAGCCTGAACTCCTCGAAGAGGGGGTGTGACTTTGGTATGCACTTGACCGGACGCACCTGCATGTTGTCGTCCTTATCCTTGAAGTGGTATGACTCCAATGGGCAGTCGGCTATCAGGCTCTTCTTGCTCTTCAATGGACGCTGATAGAAGATGATGTCATCAACGAAAAGGCCGGTGAAGTTGCCCTGCATGAGTGATTCCACGTGCGCCTCGTTGTTCCTGTACAGTTCACGTACACATGCTTTATATAGGTCGGTGTCATTCAGCTCAGGCAGGAATTCTTTCTGCTTCTCCAGGATAAGGCGCAACTCTTCCTTATAGAACTTCCGCTCTATGGTGTGTATGAGTTTGCCTCTCACCTTGGTGTCGGGAGCCGCCAACAAGTGCTCATAGATGAACTCGCCGACTGTTTGGCGACTGTCGGAAAGTTCCTTCTCCGTGCGCGTCTTCATCAGTGTCCAGTCCTCTGCGCTTGGTGTGCTGACGGTTATCTTGGGCACGCCATCTTTGTCCGTCTTAATGTTGCCGTCTGCGTCAAAGATGGTTGTAACGACAGCTTCCACCTTGTCGCCCACCTTTTGCGGAGGAACAGAAGATGACGCTTTCTTCGTTGCACCGTTGTCGTAGGTTATCTGATACCAATTGTACCCGCTCTTGTTTGTGTTGGGACCGAGAACATCGACAGAGACCACCTCCAACACTTTGTATTCCTTGACTTTTGCATCTGCAGATTCTACATCCGAAACAGCTTCTGCGTCATCCATACCCCTAAGCTGGTAGTATCCTCGTTTCGTGTTGAAGTTGAGGATAATCCATGCCAGTTCCTCCTTTGTGACGGGCTTTGAGAGGGCTTTCTTGCGCAAGTAGTAGAG
>CAVDAU010000174.1:0-3912 GCA_963607015.1 Streptococcaceae bacterium | reverse complement strand
GCACTTCATAAGCCGCAAGGCAATGAACATCGACGGACTGGGACCTGAGACCGTGGACCTCTTCTTTCAGCGGGGACTGATTCGCGATGTCGCCGACCTCTACTCCCTGCGTGCCATCGACATACGTGGACTGGAGCGCATGGGCGACAAGATGGCGGTGAGGATAGTCCGCGGCATCGGCGACAGCCGCAGCGTGCCTTTCGAGCGCGTGCTCTTCGCCCTGGGCATAAGGTTCGTTGGCGAGACGGCAGCCAAGAAGCTGGCGCGTGCCTTCGGGAGCATAGATGCCATAGCCGCAGCCACGGCAGAGCAGCTTGAGGACGTTGACGAGATAGGGGAGAAGATTGCGCAGAGCGTCATAGCCTACTTCGCCCAGCCGCACAACCGTGACATTGTGGAGCGTCTGCGCCGGGCCGGACTGCAGATGGCGGTCGGCCGTGAGGAAGAGGAGGAACGCACGGACAAGCTCGCCGGACAGACCATCGTCATCAGCGGTGTCTTCTTCCATCACTCGCGCGATGAATACAAGGACATCATCGAGCGCAACGGCGGCAAGAACACGGGCAGCATATCGTCGAAGACCGCCTTCATACTGGCAGGCGACAACATGGGGCCTGCCAAGCTGGAGAAAGCACGGAAGCTCGGCATAAGAATAGTTTCAGAAGATGAGTTCCTCGACATGATTCGGTAGAATAATGCACACTCAGGCTAAAAACAACTGATACTTTGCTACGGGCAGATTATATTTACTACCTTTACCGCGCCAAGCACGAACGCTTGTAGCCATACAAATATGATACACACGAAATTGAAAGGCATGGGAGTGGCTCTTATCACTCCGTTCAGGCAGGATGGGAGCGTGGACTTCAACGCCTTGTTGCGCATGGTCGACTACCTTCTTCAGAACAACACAGACTTCCTTTGCGTGCTCGGCACCTCGGCGGAGACCCCGACGCTGAACGACGATGAGAAACGCCGCATAAAGGAGACCGTGGTCGAGCGTGTCGCCGGACGTGTGCCAATCGTTCTCGGTGTGGGCGGCAACGACACGCGTGCCGTCTGCGACGCACTGAAGAACGACGACTATACGGGCATCGACGCCATACTGTCTGTCGTGCCGTACTACAACAAGCCTTCGCAGGAGGGCATCTACCAGCACTATCATGCCATTGTCGATTCCACGGAACTGCCGATTGTGCTCTACAACGTGCCCGGGCGCACGGGCACGAACATGACCGCCGAGACCACACTGCGCATAGCACGCGACTTCAAGAGCGTCATTGCCGTGAAAGAGGCATCGGGCAACATCACGCAGATGGACGACATCATCAAGAACCGTCCCGAGGGCTTCAACGTCATATCGGGCGACGACGGCATCACCTTCCCCCTGATAACGCTCGGTGCTGTCGGTGTCATCTCCGTCATAGGAAACGCCTTCCCGCGCGAGTTCAGCCGCATGGTGCGCCTTGCCCTTAACGGTGACTATGCCAACGCGCTCGCCATACACCACAAGTTCGCCGAGCTGTTCAAGCTCCTGTTTGTCGACGGCAACCCTGCCGGTGTCAAGGCCATGCTCAACGTGATGGGCATGATCGAGAACCGTCTCCGCCTGCCGCTCGTGCCGACGCGCATCACCACCTTCGAGGCCATGCGCAGGATTCTGAACGAACTCAACATCAAGTACTGACACAGCATACAAAAACAGGAAGTGCCGGACGCTCTGCATCAGACGTCCGGCACTTCCTGTTTCTATATGCTCCGTACTTACCGCACCACCAGGGTGAACTCCGGCTTTGCGCCCTCTGCATCGCCCGCAGTGACGTAGACGGTCATCGTGGCACCGTTGTCGCTCTTGGTCTTGAACATGTATTCCGTTCCGCCCGGGACGGTGCGCTTGCTCGCGGTGACAGGCGTGCCAAGCGGCATGGGGTAGTCGCTGCATGCAGCCTCAAACACAGCCTTGTCGGCATCGGTCACAGCCGTCTGCTCGTAGAACGCCGGCAGCGGTTCTGACTTCTGTCCTTCGACATATCCGTTGTCGATGAGGAACTGCCTCACCTCGTCGGCAGCCTTGGCGATGCGTGCGTTGCGAACGCCGTAGCCGTCGAGAACCTCGGCCTGCGGCAGTGCCTTCTTCAGGTCGGCGATGCTCTCCACCAGTCCGCCGCTGCCGAACGTGCAGAACGGCACAATCTTCTTCCCTGCGAAGTCCGTCCCTGCCACAAGTCCGGCAATGGGCTGTGCGTATGTGCCGAACCATATCGGGTAGCCAAGGAAGACTGCGTCATAGTCGGCGAGGTTGGCTTTCAGCGGCTTCACGGCCGGAACTGTGCCGTCGGCCTTCTCCTTTTGGCAGCGTTCGATGGTCTCCTGATACGTTCCGCTGTAAGGCTCTTCCACCTCAATCACTTCCACGTCGGCAGCGTCGCCGAGGCTGCTCTTTATGGCGTTAGCCACGGTCTGTGTCGCTCCCGTCTGGCTGTAGTACAGGATCAGGTACTTCTGTGCCGCCTCCGTCGCTGTTGCCGTTTCGGAACTCTTCTTCGACGAGCAAGCAGCCACCAGTGCCACCACGGCGACCACTGCCGCCAAGCCCGCCAATGCTAAAAACAATTTCTTCATGTCTCTCTCTCTCTGTTATGGATGTTAATGTTTCGATGTCCCTCTCTGCTTCCCGTCACTTCACCTTCTTCACCACGCGGCACGGGTTGCCCACGGCGATGCTGTATGGCGGTATGTCCTTCACCACCACGCTCCCTGCGCCAATCACGCATCCCTCGCCGATGGTCACTCCCGGGCAGACGGTCGCACTGCCGCCAATCCACACGCTGTTGCCTATGGTCACGGGTTCCGACCACTCGATGTCCTTGTTGCGCTCCTCGGGGTCTGTGGGGTGGCACGCCGTGTAGATGCTGACGTTAGGCCCTATGAACACGTTGTCGCCGATGCTGACACGTGCTTCGTCGAGCACGGTGAGGTTGAAGTTTATCACCACGTTGTCGCCGATGTGGATGTTGCTGCCATAGTCGAAGCGCACCGGTTGGTTCAGCACGAGGTTCCTGCCGCAACTGCCGAGCAGCCGCCGCAGTATGGCCATGCGCTCCTCGTGTTGCGACGGGCGCATGCTGTTGAAGATCCACAGCTCCTCGCGCGTGCGTTCCAATTCTTCTATCAGTGCCTTGTCGCCTGCGAAGTAGGGCTTGCCGCCGGTCATCTGTTCCCAAATGGGGGTGAGGTTCTTCTCGAGCAGGACGAGCTGCACGTCCGGAATGTCGTTGAAGGTGCAGGGCACGATGTCTGCCTCGCGATAGCCCAGGCGGGCATACATTTGCCGCGCCACGGCGTTGCGTGCGTTGGTGTCGAGGCGCAGCACGTGGCATCCGTTCTGCCGTGCGTGGTCTTCATAGAACTCCACAAACCGTCTGCCGATGCCCCGACCTGCACACAGCGGGTCGACGGTGAGCGTGTGAAGAACCATCACCTCACTGTCTGCGGCGGCATACAGCCAGTGGCCGTCGGCATACTCAGGCACCTGCGTCCTGTTGATGATGGCCGATGCCATGACCTGACGGCTGCCGTCGGTGCCGCAGCAGACGAACAGGTCTCCGCGCTCCAGCGCAGCCACGGCCGTGGCGCGCACGGGATAGACCTTTGCGTCCCAGCCTATGGAGGCCTTGCCCTGCCGTTCCTCCTCGTGTATGCGGGTGTAGATGGCTTCTACGGCATCTATGTCGTCCGCCGTCGCCTTGCGGATGTCTGTCGTGTCCGTTTTCATGCTGAATGGTCTTTTGTTTCCGCAAAGGTAGTGCAAGCCGGAGACAGAACAAAGCCAACCCGTCCGATTTTCTGCCGCCGCGACTCTTCATTCCGGCACATCTGCAAGTCCGTTGAAAAGCGTTTACTAACTGTTGA
>CAVDAU010000173.1:0-3943 GCA_963607015.1 Streptococcaceae bacterium | reverse complement strand
ACGCTAATGAGATCCGTCTACGTTCCGTCTAAGTTCCGCGGACAAAACGGAGACTGGTGCATATAGGGAGTGCGCCGCGCACCCGTCTAAATTCCGCGGACAAAACGTTCATGACATGTGCACCTACATTGCACTCTTCCTATACTCATAGATGAAGATCGGAAAGGAGTTCAATACGGCAACACTCTCACTCGGCATCACATACTTCGCCACTTGACTACAGAAAAGAGACTGTTGGTTTATGACAGACTTCTCCGCCGGCATGGAATATTGACCGGTCACCAGCCAATTCGCCTTGCCCACGTTCATCCGTTTCAGGTGTTGCCAGTTATCCCTCACTCTAAGAAACTTTTCCTTGGCAGGAGTTTCTCCGTCCTTGAAAAGGACATGGTCAAGACCGCTGTATGCCGAAAACTCATGTGCCATACGCTTGAAGTCTTTACATTCTTCACGGGTGACTACATAGTTGGCATAATCATCATCAGGCAATTCCTTGGTGTAACAAATAGATTCGATCATCGGATAATTGATGTAGAGCTTTCCATTGCCTGTCTCATCATCAAATAGTGTCAGCATCTCTCCCACTCTATTGTTAATCTCTTCCATCGTTAACTGGGAATTCTGAAAGTCATAGTCAAAAAAGAGGAATATTTCCGAAATGTCAGAGCTTCTCACGCCATCGAGCGTTGAATCTCCGCGCTTGGCAAGCCGTTCCCGCATGAGAGACACAATGTCGCCGCCATAGCCATACTCCTGTAGTTCGTTGTATAGGTCATATATGTTGTTACCAAAAGAGCAGATAATATTATCGTTCTCCTTCGGGAAGTACAGCCTCTCCAACGTCCTGTACAGACGCGGCTCGCGTTCATTGCCTTCAAGCACAAACAGAATCATAAGCCAAAGGTGCCGCCTCTATAGAGCTTCTCAAGATTATGTCCGAAACGCAATTCCTTGTCCGTCAGTTCACAGATTGCCTTGATCGCATTGTTCCTCAAGATGAAAAAGCAGTCAGGCCGCAGCAGATCATTGCTAAGGAGGAAAGTGTCGTGTGTCGTGACAAACACCTGGTTCTTTCCCTCAAACAGCCGCTTGGAAATTCTGTAAGAAAGCTCGTGGTGATAGAATGCGTCAAACTCGTCTATAAACACGAACGACGCATTGCCCATCTCTTTCAGCCAATAGTACTGAAGTTCCAGATTTTTCGTGCCGGTTGATGCCACCCACTGGAATGGCATCTTGATACCGCCGATGATGCAAAACAGCATATTCTCATTCTGTGCGCTCGAGGCAAACTCAAAATCCTGATAACTCACCTCTTTGAGATATGCAGCAAAATCGTCAGTAAGGCCATTCTTGATGATATACTCCTCAATGTTGCTGCCACCCTCCTTCAAGCCGATAAACTCGCGATTGTCAAGACTCCTGAAGAAAAGCATGTTTTCCACGAAATCACGAAGCAACAACAAGGCGTGACCTTTGGGAAGAGGCACGGAGCTGAGCAGGTAGTTGACAATAGAGATGTTGTTGGCACTGTCCTTGAGATTTTGGAGAGCCATGGCAGACAAGCCGAACTCATCGGAGACATCAAGCGTATCCCCATCTTTCAACAGGACCTCCTTGCCGTCAATGGTCAGTTGCTCACGCACAATTTCACCCTTCAACTCCGTCGCCACCTTGCTATACATATATAATAAGGTGTAGCCGCCGAGAGAAAAGGTATATTCAAATTCCACAGGTCGGTCATGCCCGACAGCACAAGCATAGTTCAGATAGAAGTCAGGCTTCTTCCATTTGTGTGACAGGTGATTGGCAATGTCAAAGATTGCCAGACCGAAGTTCGACTTGCCTGCACCATTCGGTCCATAAATGATACCGTTCTTGACGATGCCGTTCCGAACAGCATCCGTATTGAACGAGTAATTGCTCGAATGTGACAAATCCCACTCAATACGATTTCTGAACCCTCTATAGTTTGTTACCGCAAACTTGGTCAACATAGTTGTCACGCTTTTGTTTCTTTTCGGCAAAGATACAGAAACAGACCCGTATCCGTAAACAGATTACGGGTACAATTACTCCGTCTGCATATATTTAACAATTCAAACCGCATTTCAAACCCCTGCCGCTAAATGTTTCCGTTAAGCTCCATATCCTATGGCGTGTATATACCACAAATATGATGTTGGATGCCGGATGTTGAACTTTGGGTTAAAAAAAGAAGTAACGCTCAACACTAATGTGTTCCGTCTAAGTTCCGTCTAAATTCTGCGGATTATATCAGCATCGGTTATCGCAATAACCTTTTTCTGCACTTTTTTGGTTATTCCGATAACCTTTTGCACCTTTGCTATCACATAAACGCAGCATCATATACACTCCACATATATATTATGGAAACTCTGTTCAAAAAACACAGGATGTTGATCTCACAGGTCAGCTTGGACATTGTCCGTGAAATAGCCAACCACATCTCATGGGAGAAACCGTTGGTAGCCATACGTGGCTCAAGAGGTGTTGGCAAGACAACGCTGATGCGCCAATACATCCGTACACATTACGGGACAACAGCCGGCGAAGCACTGTATTGCGTCATGGACAGCATGTACTTCACCAATCATTCTCTGCTTGACCTCTGCGAGAAGTTCCATCAGCTGGGAGGCAAGCACCTCTTTCTGGACGAAGTGCACAAATACCCCAACTGGAGCAAGGAGCTCAAGGAGATCAACGACCTCTATCCCGACATCGCCATCACCTTCACAGGGTCCTCGCTCATCCGGATTCTCAATGCCGATGCCGACCTTTCGCGTAGGGTACTCTCATACACCATGGAGGGACTGTCATTCCGCGAATACATCCATTTCTACCATCACATTGAGATCCCTGTCTTTCCCCTGAGAGAGATCCTCGCCAATCCCGACCGCGTATGCGACGAGGTCAATGCCCTATGCCGTCCATTGAAGATGTTCGAAGAATATGTCCGGACCGGCTACTACCCTTTCTACGACGGCGATGAGACAGAATACTACAGCCGGATAGAAAATGTCGTTTCCTTCATCATCGATCAGGAGATGGTGCAGTGTTGCGGAATAGATTCCGCATATACCCGAAAGCTGAAAGCCATGCTGATGTATCTGGCGGCAAATATCCCCTATGAGGTGAACATCGCCAAACTGGCATCCTATCTTGAGCTGAACAAGACCACGGTACTTAGCTATCTGTCATACATGCAAAAGGCAGAACTGCTGCACCTGCTCTACTCCGACAACAAATCGGTGACGAAGATGCAGAAACCGGACAAGATATACCTTCATAACACCAATATGCTGTGTGCCCTGTCGTCGGGTACCAATACGGGGACACTCAGGGAATGTTTTGCCGTCAGCCAGCTGGCAGCGAAACACACGGTGGAATATGGCAAGACGCAGGGCGACTTCAAGGTCGATGGCAAATGGACGTTCGAGGTCGGAGGACAGGACAAGTCTTTCGTCCAAATAGCAGACCTGCCCGACTCTTTCGTCCTTGCCGACTCCATGGAGTTCCCCATCGGGAAGAAACTTCCGCTGTGGATGGTTGGCCTCATCTACTGACTTGCGCGTTGGATGCACTCCCAAATCTCATTTGTCTATGGCTGAGATCTCCAATAGTTCCTCCGGGCTGTATATGGGCAAGGAGGAATTGGCGAAGTCCTTCTTGTTACGGGTGACGATGCAGGCGGCATTGGCCAACAATGCAGTATGGTTCTGCGCAGCATCCTCGTAATCCTTCCAGTCAGACGTAAGCATTTCCACTACCGTCCGAGCTCTCAAATCCTGTATTGCTATGAAGTGCGAGAGAGACACCAAGGCTTCACGAACTCGCGGGTAGTCATATTTCTTAGCCACAAACATTGCCGTAACATAAGACAAGGCTGATACCTGCAACTCGATTCTTCCCATCACGCCCA
>CAVDAU010000172.1:0-3990 GCA_963607015.1 Streptococcaceae bacterium | reverse complement strand
CGAATCCGCATCCATGCCGTCAGCATACAGCGGCAGTGTGAACAACGGGTTCAACCCATACGATGCGGCACCGGCGGCACCGAGCACATATCCTGTCAATTTGCTGCTTTCCATCTTGTCTATTATCTGTTTATCCGACCTTTATCGGCAGAGGACGCTCCATGAAACAAAAATCCCCCGCCATTTTGTTAGCGGGGGACAAAGGTAGTCTTTTTCTTTCAATACTGTCAATCGTGCAATTTTGCCTTGACAAAATCTCTGTTGAGATGGGCAATGTTGATGATAGACTCGTTCTTGGGACACTCTGCCTCACAAGCACGCGTATTGGTGCAGTTGCCAAATCCCAGCTCATCCATCTTGCTGAGCATCGCCTTTGCACGGCGCAGAGCCTCGGGCTTGCCTTGCGGCAACAGGTTGAGCTGCGTAATCTTGGACGATACGAACAACATGGCAGAACCGTTCTTGCAAGCAGCCACACATGCTCCGCAACCTATGCACGAAGCGGCATCCATAGCCTCATCGGCAACCTGCTTCGGAATCAGGATTGCGTTGGCATCCTGCGGTGCACCTGTGCGCACGCTCATGTAGCCACCTGCCTGCATGATCTTGTCGAATGCCGTGCGATCCACCATCAGGTCCTTAATGATCGGGAATGCTGCCGAACGCCAAGGCTCAACCGTAATGGTATCACCATCCTTGAAGCGGCGCATGTAGATCTGACACGTCGTGGCACCTGTTGCAGGACCATGCGGATGTCCGTTGATATAGAGCGAGCACATGCCGCAGATACCCTCACGACAGTCGTGGTCGAACATCACCGGCTCCTTGCCTTCACTGACGAGCTGCTCGTTCAGGATGTCAAGCATTTCAAGGAAAGATGTATCGCCGGGTATGTCCTTCATTTGGAACTCGTCGAAGTGTCCCTTCTCCTTGGGACCGTTCTGACGCCATATCTTAAGTTTGAATGAAATATTCTTGTCCATTGTAATTGTTTCTTTAACTGTTCAACTTCACCTGTTAGCTCTTGTAGTTACGTGTCTGAACCTTGATAGCCTCATAAACCAGCGGCTCCTTCAGCAGTACAGGCTCCTCTTCATCCGAGCCTTGATACTCCCAGCATGCCACGTAGAAGTAGTTCTCATCATCACGCTTGGCTTCGCCCTCTTCTGTCTGGTACTCCTCGCGGAAGTGTCCGCCACAGCTCTCGTTGCGGTTAAGGGCATCATAGGCAATCAGCTCACCCATTATGATGAAGTCATTCAGACGGCTGGCTTTGTCAAGCTCGTTGTTCATGCCATCCATAGTGCCGGGGACAAACAGGTTGGTCTCAAACTCATGGCGTATCTCCTTCAGTCTCTTCAGGCCTTCCTTCAGTCCGGCCTCGGTACGGCCCATGCCTACATATTCCCACATCACGCGGCCAAGTTCCTTGTGTATGGAGTCGACAGACTTCTTTCCCTTGATGTTCATGAAGTGCTCCATCTTTGTCCTTACAGCCTTCTCTGCCTCCTCAAATTCAGGAGTGTCGGTAGAGAAGCGCGGCACGGTGATCTGGTCTGCCAAGTAGTTCTGTATGGTGTAAGGCAGCACAAAATATCCGTCTGCCAAGCCCTGCATCAGTGCCGATGCACCCAAGCGGTTTGCACCATGGTCGGAGAAGTTGCACTCGCCGATAGCGAACAGACCCTTGATGGAAGTCTGTAGCTCGTAGTCAACCCAAATGCCACCCATGGTATAGTGGATAGCCGGATAGATCATCATCGGGTTCTCATACGGATTGACATCGGTAATCTCCTCGTACATGTCGAACAGGTTGCCGTAACGCTGAGCCACTGCATCCTTGCCCAAACGCTGTATAGCCTCGCTGAAATCGAGGAACACAGCCAAGCCGGTGTTGTTCACGCCATATCCCTTGTCGCAACGTTCCTTTGCTGCACGCGATGCCACGTCACGGGGCACCAAGTTGCCGAACGCCGGATAACGACGCTCCAAGTAGTAGTCGCGGTCTTCCTCCGGAATGTCCTTGCCCTGAAGTGTGCCTTCCTGCAACTTCTTTGCATCCTCGAGCTTCTTCGGAACCCAGATGCGGCCATCGTTGCGGAGAGACTCTGACATCAGTGTCAGCTTCGACTGCTTGTCGCCATGCACGGGGATACATGTCGGGTGAATCTGTACAAAGGCAGGATTTGCAAACCATGCGCCCTTGCGATAGCATGCCATTGCAGCCGACACGTTGCAAGCCATGGCGTTGGTCGAGAGGAAATATGTGTTGCCGTAGCCACCGGTGCCAATCACGACGGCATGGGCAGCAAAACGCTCCAGCTTGCCTGTGACAAGGTTCTTGGCAATGATGCCGCGTGCGCGTCCGTCGACAATGACGACATCTTCCATCTCATAGCGTGTGTACAGCTTCACGGTTCCTGCCGCTACCTGACGGCTCAGTGCCGAATAGGCTCCGAGCAAGAGCTGCTGTCCTGTCTGACCTTTGGCATAGAACGTGCGGGATACCTGTGCACCGCCAAACGAACGGTTTGCCAAGGTGCCGCCATACTCGCGTGCGAAAGGAACGCCCTGTGCCACGCACTGGTCGATGATATTGTTCGACACCTCTGCCAAACGATAGACGTTGGCTTCGCGGGAGCGGTAGTCTCCACCCTTTACAGTGTCATAGAACAGACGGTAAACAGAGTCGCCGTCGTTCTGATAGTTCTTTGCGGCATTGATACCTCCCTGTGCAGCGATGGAGTGTGCACGGCGTGGAGAGTCCTGGATACAGAAGTTCAGCACCCTGAACCCCATCTCGCCAAGCGATGCAGCAGCAGATGCACCGGCAAGTCCTGTACCTACAACGATAATGTCCAAACGGCGTTTGTTGGCGGGATTCACAAGTTTCTGATGAGCCTTGTAGTTAGTCCATTTCTCTGCCACAGGTCCCTCTGGAATCTTGGAATCTATCTTTCGAGTTGTATCTATCTTAGTCATAATTATATTGTTCTGTTTAAGTCTTGATTATTAAATCTTCCCGTCACATGCTCACTGCATGATGAGCGACATGATGAAGTAAACGACGACAACCAGTGCAAAACATGCCACGACAAAGGTGGTGTAGATATTACCGATGCACTTCCAGCGGTTAAGCCAAATGTGGTTGTTCCATCCCAATGTCTGCATTGCGCTCCAAAAACCGTGTGTCAGGTGGAACCACAACGCACCAAGCCAAACGAGGTAAAGCACTACATATACAGGGTTGGAGAATGTCTGCATGATGTGATGGACACCATTCGTCGCGAGAGACAGCGTGAGCAGGTCTACCTCTGCTCCGGACTCGAACATCAGTTCGGGAAGCATCATCTTGCTCCAGAAGTTGACGAGGTGCAGCAACAGTCCGAGAATGACGATGATGCCGAGCACCAGCATGTTCTGCGAAGCCCACTCGACAGTCTTCGGTCTGTCTGTCACGGCATAACGCTCCGTGCCACGGGCTTTCCTGTTCTGCAACGTCAGCCAAAAAGCGTAGATGATGTGAATGACGAACAGGGCAGCCAGAGCCAGCGTGCCGGCTACGGCATACCAATTGGAGCCGAGGAACTCACAGATCCAGTTGTACCCCTCAGCCGAAATCAGTGCCACAATGTTCATCGCTGCATGAAATGTGAGGAATAGGATAAGGGCAATTCCTGTTACGCTCATCACCACTTTCCTTCCTACTGATGAATTACTTAACCACATAGATGATTGATTTTTAATTATTTAGTTTGTTTAATGTTGTTTCAGTCCTCCACTCATGAATACGTGGCACAAATTTAGTTCAAAAACGCATACCGACCAAACGGCAAATGAAAATATAAGGTAACATCATGCACGGCTCTTTCATTTAAAATGGCTCGGATTTCTCCAAGACTACAGCTCGTGTCCTGTGGCATGTGTGCCTCTCTAAGGGTGCGCGGCGCACACCCAGCCCAACATCGATCATACCTGTAATGCTTCTCG
>CAVDAU010000171.1:0-4095 GCA_963607015.1 Streptococcaceae bacterium | reverse complement strand
CCAAAGAAACTACAGTGACTGCAATATCAGGCTGTTTGCATTGTCGACCACAGAGGTGTCAAGGGAGGCGAGATAGATGCGTGTCGTGTTCTCCGAGTCGTGTCCCATGGCCTCGCTGATGGTGGCAATCGGGATGTTCTTGCTCTTGGCGATGCTTGCCCAGCCGTGGCGTGCGACGTAGGAGGTCAGCGGCATGGGCAGTCCGAGCAGTCTGCCAATCTTCTTCAGGTTGCGGTTCACGCGGTGCGCCTCATTGAGGTATTGGGTGCGCTCGTCATTGCCGGCGTTCTTGATGACGGGCAGCAGGTAGGGACCTGACGATGTGTCGTACTTGTCTATCAGTTCCTGCATGGGTTTCTCCCATTTGATGAAGAGCTGTTGGCGGGTCTTGTGCCGCCGGTAGGACAGGATGCCGTCCGCCAAATCTTTTTTCTTCAGAAAGGCTATGTCGACAAACGACATGCCGCGAGTATAGAACGAGAACATGAATATGTCCCGCGCATAGTCCATGGCAGGATGAAGGGAGAGGTCGAGACTGCGTATCTGCCTGATGATGTCTATCGGCACGGCACGCTTTACGGTCTTGTCAATGCCCGTATAGACATGCTTGAAGGGGGAGCGTTGCACGGTCAAGCCCTTGTCCACGGCACGGTTGTAGATGGCACGCAGGTTGCGCATATAGAAGGAGACTGTGTTGGGACAGACACCGTTGTCGGCAAGATAGGCCGCGTAGGCAGACATAAGGTCGGAGTCCATCTCGCCGAGGAGCACGTCACGTCCCTTGCGGAACCTCATGAAGCTGCTCACCGCCGTGGCATAGGTCTCGGAGAGCCGCCGCTTGCCGATAGCCCTCAGACGATCCGCAATCTCACGGGCAAAGGAGGCGAGACCGCAGCCGGAGGCAGAAGAGACAAACGACTTCACCACGTCGTCAGCCGTGTATGGCAGGCCTCTGTCCTCAAGTTTCCCAATCACCGCAGTCAGCCTTTTCAGACCGCTGTCCATGGCGGCGCGGACGGAAAGCAGGCGGTCATGCCTCTCGCTGCCTGCCTCCTGCGGCAGGACGACCGTCTGCCCGCGCACGTCCCATTCCGAGGGGAAGATCCTGTGGCCTGTCTGTATCTGCCTGACCACGCGGTTGTGGATTACTTGATAGTGGAGCGTGCCTTCCTTGCCGCTGACGGAGGAGGCACTGAATTTAATCTTGCATGTTGCCATTGAGTTACGTTATTTAGGATTAAAGTTGAAGGACGCGAGGAAGCTGTTTCTCCAAAGGTGGACTTTAATCCGCAACGGAACACACCGCCGCTTTATGGGCATAAAGGCGGCACGGGCAGGAGATGCCGGACGTTGGAGCAGAAGTTCCGGCAGGCACAAACCGGTGAACGGACGTGAGGAAAACGGGCGGTCGGCGAGTCTGCCGTCTGCCGTCGGCAGGCGGACAGCCCTGTTGTTTTGTCTGAAAAGATCGGGTGGGGAGAGAGCGGTAGAAGGGACTCGAACCCTCGACTTCAACCTTGGGAAGGTTGCGCTCTACCAACTGAGTTACTACCGCATCGGAGTGCCGGACGCTGCGACACGCGGCAAAGGTAATATAAAATCTCGTCACGCAAATGGATGTAGCGTCTTTTTCTTACTTTTGCGCGTCATCAACGGAGATGCGGAGACAGCAGATGAGGAAGATTATACTGATTACGGGCGGTGCGCGTTCCGGCAAGAGCACGTATGCCGAGAGACTGGCACTGAGCCTCAGCGCAAGCCCTGTGTACATGGCTACGGCGCGGATCACGGACGAGGAGTTCGCGCAGCGCGTCAGGATACACCGGGAAAGACGGGGCAGGGAGTGGACGAACATAGAGGAGAGCCACGCGCTGAGCCGCCACGACGTCAGCGGACGCACGGTGCTTATCGACTGCCTCACGATGTGGTGCAGCAACTTTTTCTTCGACCACGACGGGCAGATTCAACCTACATTGGAGGCCGTGGAGCGGGAGTTCGACCGCTTCACCGAGCAGGACGCCACGTTCATTTTCGTGACCAACGAGATCGGAATGGGCGGCACGTCCGCCAATGACCTGCAACGGCATTTCACGGATCTGCTTGGCTGGGTCAACCAGTATGTGGCGGCGCGTGCCGACGAGGTGGTGCTGATGGTCAGCGGAATTCCGGTCAAAATCAAGGGGCAGGACCGGTGACGGACACCCATACGATATAATGAATACAGACAGAACACGAGACATAGCGATGAGGACATTCAACATCAATACGCCCGACAGAGCCATCGAGCCGCTGCTGCGCGAGAAGATCGACAACCTGACGAAGCCCAAAGGCTCGCTCGGGCGGCTCGAGGAACTGGCACTGCAGGTGGGGCTTGTGCAGCAGACGCTGTGCCCCACCCTCCGCGTGCCGCAGAACATCATCTTCTGTGCCGACCACGGCATCGCCGACGAGGGAGTGAGCGTGTCGCCGAAGGAGGTGACGTGGCAGCAGACCGTCCACTTCACGCACGGCGGCGGCGGAGTGAACTTCCTGTGCGACCAGCACGGCTTCCGGCTGAAGATTGTCGACGCGGGTGTCGACCACGACCTGCCTTACGAACGCGGGATCGTGGACATGAGCGTCGGGCGCGGCACGCGCAATTTCCTTCACGAGGCGGCAATGACACGCGAGGAAATGGATCTCTGCATCGGGCGCGGGGCACAGATGGTGCGCCGCTGCGAGGCCGAGGGCAGCAACGTCCTGAGCTTCGGCGAGATGGGGATAGGCAACACGTCGCCCTCGTCGATGTGGATGCACCGCCTGACAGGCATACCCCTCGACCGCTGCATCGGAGCGGGCAGCGGGCTGGACAGCGAGGGCATCAGGCACAAGTACAGCGTGCTGAAGGCTGCCGACGACAACTACCGAGGCGACGGATCGGTGGAGGACATACTGCGTTGGTTCGGCGGCTTCGAGATGCTGATGGCCGTCGGCGCAATGCTCCAGGCTGCCGAAGACCACGTGCTGATTCTCGTCGACGGCTTCATCATGACGGCCTGCATGCTGGCTGCCGAGCGGCTCCGGCCGGCGGTAAGGGACTATGCCGTCTTCTGCCACTGCGGCGACGAGGCGGGCCACAGGCTGCTGCTCGACGCCATGAAGGCCAAACCGCTGCTGAGTCTCGGACTGCGTCTCGGCGAGGGGACGGGCGCAATCTGCGCGTTCCCGATAGTCCGCTCGGCGGTGCTCATGATCAACGAGATGGAGAGCTTCGGCCGGGCATCGGTGACAAAATACTTCTGACTTACGGACATGATGACACGCATACTCGCAGCACTGATTTTCTTCACGCGCCTCCCCTTCTGGCGCATCGCCGAGGTTCCTGCCGACTGCTTCAAGCGGGTGGTCCCCCTATGGCCGCTCGCGGGGTGGCTCACGGGCGGCATCATGGCCGCCACGTTTTGGCTGTTGTGCGGACGGTTCCTGCCTGCCGCCATGGCGTGGACAGTGGCAGTGGTCGTGCGCCTGCTCGTCACGGGCTGCCTCCACGAAGACGGGCTGGCAGACTTCTGCGACGGCATGGGCGGCGGCACTACGCGGCAGCGCGTGCTCGAAATCATGAAGGACTCCCACATCGGCACCTACGGGGTCGTGGGGCTGATCCTGTACTTCGTCACGCTTTTTGAGGCAGGATCGTTCATCGACGGACGGCTGATGGGCGGCACGATCGTCGCCGCCGACTGCTGGAGCAAGGCGTGCGCATCGAACCTCATCAACCTGCTGCCCTACGCCCGCAAGGCCGAGGAGGCCAAGAACAAGACCGTCTACGACCGCATGACAGGCGGCGAATGGCTGATCTCCACAGCCGCAGGACTGATCCCCGCCCTCGTGTTCCTGCCGCAGGCGTTCCTGCCTGCACTGGCGGCACCCGTCCTTGTCTTCCTGCTGCTGACGCGGATGATGCGGCGCAGGATAGGCGGCTACACGGGCGACTGCTGCGGCGCACTGTTCCTGCTGTGCGAGCTGTCGTTCTACGTGGCGTGCACGGCAATCGACTACATAGCCTTTGTGTGAAAACTCTGCGCCGCCTTTCTCCAAACCCGACAATCCTCATCG
>CAVDAU010000170.1:0-4123 GCA_963607015.1 Streptococcaceae bacterium | reverse complement strand
AACATAAGCGTAGAAGTCAGAAGTCATATCCTGCAGTTTGGAAGAAATCCAAGCCATTTTAAATGAAAGAGCCGTGACGGAGGTGTGTGCTTTTTCGTTGCCCTTGATAGGCGGACAAAACATAAATCACTACTTTTGCCGGAAAGCGAAACGAGATGACGAAATACGAGACCGAAGAGAAGATAGTGGAGATGCTCAAGACCGTCTATGATCCTGAGATACCGGTTAATGTGTATGACTTAGGACTGATATACAAGATCGATGTCAGTGACGACTTCGACGTGACCATTGACATGACGCTGACGGCACCGAGTTGTCCGGCGGGTGACTTCATTGCGGAGGACATACGCCAGAAAGTGGACACCGTGAAGGGCGTGCGCTCCACGACGGTGAATGTCGTCTTCGAGCCGGAATGGAACAAGGACATGATGAGCGATGAAGCCAAACTGGAGTTGGGCTTCATGTGAAACGCAGATGACGGAGGAGAGTGGAGCATGACGAAGAAGGTGTTCTTTTTGTCGGACGCACATCTGGGGTCGCTGGCCATTGAGCACAGCCGCACGCAGGAGCGCAGACTGGTGAACTTCCTTGACCAAATCAAAGGAGAGGCCGGCGCGATATATCTGCTTGGCGACATCTTCGACTTTTGGTATGAGTACCGCTATGTGGTGCCAAGGGGATATACGCGGTTGCTCGGCAAGATCTCGGAGCTGACAGACAGAGGCGTGGAGGTGCATTTCTTCACGGGCAATCATGACCTTTGGTGCAGGGACTACTTCGAGAAAGAGTGCGGCATGATCCTTCATCGCCATCCGCTCACCACAGAGATCTACGGCAAGGAGTTCTATCTGGCTCACGGTGACGGGCTGGGTGACCCTGACCGCTTGTTCCGTCTGCTGCGCGGTGTCTTCCATAACCGCGTGCTGCAGATTCTGTTCTCGGCCATCCATCCGCGATGGGCCATGGCACTGGGGCTGGCATGGGCAAAGCATAGCCGCCTGAAGCGCAGGGACGGCAAGGAGCCTCCGTATATGGGTGAGGACAAGGAATACTTGATCGGCTATACCAAGGATTACCTGAAGACGCACCCTGACATAAATTATTTCATCTACGGACATCGTCACATTGAATTGGACCTGCAGGTGGGACAGCAGGCACGGGTACTGATGCTGGGAGACTGGATAACGCAGTTCACTTATGCCGTGTTTGACGGCGACCGCCTGTCCTTGGAACGGTTCGTGGAGGGAGAGACAAAGCTCGGAGAACAACGATAGAAGAATGGCGTGGGGTGCTATACCTTATATATTATGGTGTACGCAGCTGCACGCCGAAAAACATAGAAACCAAGAAACCATGAAGACAGAAGAAGAAAACAGGAAAGAACCGATGGTGAAGATGTCCGAGGAGATTGCAGCGGGCATATACTCGAATATGGCAATACTGGGACACTCGAGTTCGGAGTTTGTGCTTGACTTTGTGAGCATATTGCCGGGAGTGCCGGCTCCGGAGGTCAAAAGCCGCATAATATTGGCACCGGAACATGCCAAACGATTGCTGGCCGCACTGCAGGACAACATCCGCAAATACGAGGAAGTATTTGGTCCCATTGACATGCACGACAGCCCTCAGACGCCGTCCATCATGATGCCACAGGGACAGGCATGATTGAATTTTTAGGCTTTTTTAAACATTTGTCTCTAATTTGCGCCTCAAAAGCGTAGTGCTGCGTTGATTATACAAAAGATATTTGTATCTTTGCAGCCCAAAATGTACCCATGAGGAAAGTAAATTAAAAACAAATATAAAATTAAAGTTTAAAATGCCTACAATTCAGCAATTAGTAAGGAAAGGTCGTGCGGTTCTGGCAGACAAGAGCAAGTCTCCGGCACTGGATTCATGCCCTCAGAGACGTGGCGTTTGCGTGAGAGTCTATACGACGACTCCGAAGAAGCCTAATTCAGCTATGCGTAAAGTAGCTCGTGTTCGTTTGACAAACGGTAAGGAGGTGAACTCCTATATTCCCGGAGAAGGTCATAACTTGCAGGAGCACTCAATCGTGTTGGTACGTGGCGGTCGTGTGAAAGACCTCCCCGGTGTGCGTTATCACATCGTCCGCGGAACTCTTGACACGGCAGGTGTGGCCAGCCGTACACAGCGTCGTTCGAAGTACGGAGCGAAACGTCCTAAAGGAGCAAAGAAATAACAAGATGAGTTTTTAACCAGTTTTGGTTTATTGGATGCAAGGTTGAGTAAATGTCCCGGTGGGGACGTTGAAGACGACAGAAGCAAACAACCAAAAACGAAACCCAAGTTTTAGAAATGAGAAAAGCAAAACCAAAGAAACATGTGATCCTGCCGGATCCTGTTTACAATGACGTGAAAGTTTCCAAGTTCGTCAATCATCTGATGTATGACGGTAAGAAGAACACCTCTTTTGAAATCTTCTATGGAGCTTTGGATACCGTCAAGAAGAAAATGCAAAACGAGGAGCTCTCTGCTCTCGAGATTTGGAAGAAAGCCTTGGAGAACATCACCCCTCAGATCGAGGTGAAGTCACGCCGCATCGGTGGTGCAACGTTTCAGGTTCCTACTGAAATCCGTCCGGACCGTAAGGAGTCTGTCTCTATGAAGAATATGATATCCTATGCGCGTAAGCGTGGCGGCAAGTCCATGGCCGACAAGCTGGCTGCGGAGATTATGGATGCCTACAACGAGCAGGGCGGCGCATACAAGCGCAAGGAAGATATGCACAGAATGGCTGAGGCTAACAGGGCGTTCGCTCACTTCAAATTCTGATAAACGTAACTTTTAGGGTAAAAGAGAAATGTCAAAACAAGACTTACACTTGACACGAAATATCGGCATCATGGCGCACATCGATGCCGGCAAGACCACCACGTCGGAACGTATTCTGTACTACACCGGACTGACCCACAAGATTGGTGAGGTGCATGACGGTGCAGCTACGATGGACTGGATGGTTCAGGAGCAGGAGAGAGGTATCACCATTACTTCGGCTGCCACAACATGTCACTGGAGATGGAACGGCAACGTCTATAAGATTAACCTGATTGACACTCCGGGACACGTCGATTTCACGGCAGAGGTTGAACGTTCGCTCCGTGTGCTTGATGGTGCCGTAGCGACATATTCTGCCGCAGACGGTGTGCAGCCGCAGTCGGAGACCGTATGGCGTCAGGCTGATAAGTATCATGTTCCTCGTGTGGGCTATGTGAACAAGATGGATCGTAGCGGCGCGGATTTCTTTGAAACTGTGCAGCAGATGAAGGACTTGTTGGGTGCGAACCCTATCCCTGTTCAGATACCTATCGGCGCAGAAGAGAATTTCAAGGGTGTTGTTGATCTGATACAGATGAAGGCCATCCTGTGGAACGACGAGTCTCTTGGTGCGGAATACGAAGTCGCTGATATACCGGCGGAGTTGGTAAATGAGGCCAATGAGTGGCGCGAGAAGATGGTTGAAAACGCTGCCAACTATGATGACGAGTTGATGGAACTTTATCTTGAGGGTAAGGACATTCCCGAGGATATGATTATCCGTGCCATCCGCAAGGGTACGTGCGCCATGGAGTGCTGCCCGATGACGCTTGGCTCATCGTATAAGAACAAGGGAGTTCAGACATTGTTGAACTATGTCTGCGCATTCCTGCCTTCTCCTCTTGATACACCTAATATCGTGGGTACAAACCCGTCGACAGGTGCTGAGGAAGATCGCCGTCCTTCTGAGGATGAACACACATCGGCACTTGCATTCAAGATTGCTACCGATCCGTATGTAGGTCGTCTGACGTATGTGCGTGTCTATTCGGGCAAACTTGAGGCAGGCTCGTATGCGTACAACACACGCTCCGGCAAGAAGGAGCGCATATCGCGTCTGTTCCAGATGTTCTCAAACCATCAGAACCCTGTTGATGTCATTTCAGCAGGAGACATCGGCGCTGTGGTCGGAATGAGGGATATCCATACAGGTGATACCTTGTGCGAGGAGGATGCTCCTGTAGTACTTGAATCTATGGACTTCCCCGACCCTGTGATTGCTATCGCTGTTGAGCCGAAGACACAGAAGGACATGGAGAAATTGTCCAACGGTTTGGCTAAGCTG
>CAVDAU010000169.1:0-4320 GCA_963607015.1 Streptococcaceae bacterium | reverse complement strand
CCTATGAATGGGCATTCATTCAACCTAAGAACGGGCATCCTTGGAACCCAACGACGGGCATCCATAGACAGCGACATTGGCATCGGTTGAAACGCAGCGGTTGTCTTTCGTCTTAACCGCCGTATTTTCGTCTTTAGGGGAATGAGCCAAACCCAAATGGCGGCATCAACTACCTTTGCGACCGTGAAACAGGTTCCAAATGACTGCTTGACGCGTGTGCGGATGTTGACATAATTGGCTACTTTTGCACCGCATCAGGGTCTTGGGACCTCATGTCAGTAGACAAGCAAGAGGCAAGACCGTGTTTTTTTACACTTATCAGGGGGGAACAAGCCCCTCTTGGAACTTAAAAGACTTTCGGAATCAGGGAAATGGACAAGGAGAACAAGGACGAACTACTGAACATGATACGCCGCGGGCAACCCATGACCACGGCACAGCAACTGCGGCTTACGCTCTACCTGAGTATGCCTGCCATTCTGGCACAGCTCACCACCACCATGATGCAGTATATCGACGCATCGATGGTGGGCAGCATGGGGGCACAGGCCTCGGCCTCAATAGGGCTTATAGAATCCACCACATGGCTGCTCGGCAGCATCTGCTCGGCTACGGCTGCGGGCTTCCACGTTCAGGTGGCACACATGCTCGGCGGCAACAATGCCAAGGGAGCGCGTTCGGTGCTGCGCCAGGGCATCACGTCGGTCATGCTGTTCAGCATGACCATCGCCGCCATATCGTTGTCCATCAGTCCGTTCCTGCCCGTATGGCTCGGCGGCAACGACGAGATAAACGCCACCGCATCGGTCTACTTCGCCATCTTCTCCTGCTTCCTGCCGGTGTTCCAGCTGTCAATGCTGGCCTCGGGCATGCTTCGCAGCAGCGGAAACATGATTGTGCCGAGCATACTGAGTGTCACGATGATGGCTCTCAACGTGGTGTTCAACTTCTTCCTGATATTTCCGTCGCGCACGGTCGATGTGCTTGGCATGGAGCTGTTTGTCCCCGGTGCCGGACTGTCTGTCATGGGTGCAGCCATAGGCACGGCATCGGCAGAGACCATCGTGGCTTCGATAGCCATGTATATGCTCTGCACACGCTCCAAGGAACTGCGTCTGAGCATCGACAAGGGGAGCTTCATACCCACGTGGCAGACCGTAAAGCGGGCGTTCCACATCAGCGCACCGATGGGTCTGCAGCAAATCATCATGAGCAGCGCGTATATCACCATGACCATAATCATTGCACCGCTGGGCACGTTCGCCATCGCCGCCAACAGCTTCGGCGTGATAATAGAGAGCATCTGCTACATGCCCGGCTACGGCATTGCCGATGCCGCCACGACGCTCGTCGGGCAGAGCATGGGGGCAGGACGGCGCGACCTGATGAAGCGGTTCGCATATATTGCCGTGGGCATGGGCATGACGGTGATGGCAGTCATGGGAGCGATAATGTATGTCAGCGCACCGGCAGTGCTGAGCATGATGACACCCTCCGAGGAAGTGCGGCAATTAGGCACCATGATTCTGCGCATCGAAGCCTTTGCCGAACCGATGTTTGCAGCCGCCATCGTCTGCTACGGCGTGTTTGTCGGTGCCACAAGCACCCTCATACCGAGCGGGATGAACCTGCTGAGCATGTGGGGCGTGAGGATTACGCTGGCGTTCCTGCTGGCACCGTCGATGGGACTCAGGGGCGTATGGCTGGCCATGTGCATCGAGCTGTGCTTCCGCGGCTTCATCTTCCTGTGCCGCCTGAAGTGGGGCAACTGGACATGCCACGTCAGTCCGGCGGCGGCAGGTACGGTCGGCAAAGAACAGATTAAGAACGACAAACAATAAGAACCAACACAGAGACATTATGGAAACTATAAAGAACAAGACATTCGGCGGCGAACGCCCGCTGTTCGAGACTCACGACACAGAGCTGGACCACGTGAAGATAACCTTCGGCGAGTCGGGCATAAAGGAGTGCAGCAACATCGTCTGCCGCAACTGCTATTTCGAGGGCAAGTACCCGCTGTGGCACGTGCAGGGATCATACATCGAAAACTGCTACTTCGCCCCCGGCTCGCGCTCCGCCATCTGGTACAGCAACGACATGAAGATGCGCGACTGCGTGATCAACGGTCCCAAGTTCTTCCGCGAGATGAAGAACCTCGAGCTTGAGAACGTCACCATAAACGATGCCGACGAGACCTTTTGGGGCATTGACGGGCTGACGCTGCGCAACGTGACACTGCACGAGGGCACCTACCCTTTCATGCACTGCTCGAACATAAAGGTCTACGGGCTGGAGAGCGACTCCAAGTATGTGTTCCAGTACAGCAGGAACATAGAGATTCACGATGCAAAGATAACCACCAAGGACTCGTTTTGGGAGGTCGACAACGTGACGGTCTACGACAGCATTCTCGACGGCGAGTTCCTGGGGTGGCACTCGCGCGGCCTGCGCCTCGTCAACTGCCACATTGCCGGAGAGCAGCCGCTGTGCTACGCCACCGACTTGGTGCTCGAGAACTGCACCTTCGATGCCGAGTGCGACCGCGCCTTTGAGTACTCCACCGTGCAGGCCGACATCCGTGGCACCGTCAAGAGCGTCAAGAACCCGCGCTCCGGACGCATCGTCGCCGACGGCTACGGAGAGATCATCCTTGACGAGAACATCAAGGCTCCTGCCGACTGCCAAATTCTGACGAGAGGATGACGGTCCGTACCGGAGAACAATGAACCGCCATCAGGCACAGACAGACAAGCACATAATATATATATATATAAGGAGAGGAGGCATACCGGCATGAAATATGACTTTGACCAACCGACCGCACGACGCGGCACGAACTCATACAAGTGGGACTCCGAGACTGATGCCGACATCATACCGATGTGGGTCGCCGACATGGACTTCCGCACGGCACCCGTCGTGATACGCGCCCTTGAGGAGCGCGTGCAGCACGGCATCTTCGGCTACACCCACGTGCCGCAGGAGTTCTATCGATCGATCACCCGCTGGTTCAGCCAACGCCACGGATGGAACTTCAGCGAGGATTGGATACTCTATACCTCGGGCGTGGTTCCCGCACTGTCTGCCACGATAAAGGCATTCACGCTGCCCGGCGACAAGGTCATCGTGCAGACACCCGTCTACAACTGCTTCTTCTCGTCGATACGCAACAACGGCTGCGAAGTGGTCCGCAACAGCCTGCTCTATGCCAACGGCACCTACACCATCGACTTCGACGGACTGGAACGCCTGGCTTCCGACCCGCGTGCACGGTTGCTGCTGCTGTGCAATCCCCACAATCCGGCAGGGCGCGTGTGGACACGCGACGAGCTACAGCGCGTGGGCGACATCTGCCTGCGCCACGGTGTCACCGTCGTTGCCGACGAGATCCACTGCGAGTTCGTCAGCTCGGGACACACCTACGTGCCTTACGGCTCTATGGGTGGTGACTACATGCGCAATGCCGTCATCCTGAATGCACCGAGCAAGGCCTTCAACACCGCCGGCCTGCAGATTGCCTACATCGTCTGTGAGCGTGGAGAGTGGCGCGAGCGCATCGACCGTGCCATCAACATCAACGAGGTGTGCGACGTCAATCCGTTTGGCGTGGCAGGGCTGATTGCCGCCTACACCGACGAGGGTGCGGAGTGGCTGCGCCGGCTCAACGAATACCTGTCTGCCAACTACCGGCATCTGTGCGACTTCTTCAGGAAAGAGCTGCCGGAGTTCCCCGTCACCACGCTCGAAGGCACATATTTAGTGTGGGTCAACTGCTCGGCACTAAGCATGGGGTCTGACGACATCGAGGAGCGGCTGCTCCGCGAGGAGAAGGTGTGGGTCAATGCCGGTTCGATGTACGGCGACGACCGCTTCATCCGCATCAACATCGCCTGTCAGCGGCAGCGTATGGACGAGGGGTTGCGCCGCATTGCCACCGGACTGCGGCGGCTGCTCACGGCGGCACGAGGCTGACCCCATGCCGTCCGGCAGCGACACACCACGGCTCTTTCATTTATCCATATCCCGTGGCGTGAATATCGGTGTTGGGTGTCGGGTGCTATAACGCATTGAAAATCAGTGTTTCCATGACTGTACGTCCATAGGGTCTGTGGCTGTACGTCCACAGGTTCTATGGCTGTACGTCCATAGATTTGTGGCTGTACGTCCACAGAGTTGTGGCTGTACGTCCACGGACGCACTGATTTTCGCCGCAGTCAGGGAAAGATCCGGGTCATTTCAAATGAAAGAGCCGGCAGCGGCACACGACAATATCAATAGCAGGGGCTTTGTTATCTCAAAACAATGGTCTAACTTTGC
>CAVDAU010000168.1:0-4367 GCA_963607015.1 Streptococcaceae bacterium | reverse complement strand
GTAGAGTACTATCTGCGGCTCTTCCGCCAAGGGTTGTATGTTGTTCTTGTTTTCAGTCATTGAAGAATTCAGAAGAGGTACCCATACTGCGAGATGACACTAACCGTGTTGCAGTCGTGAAATTAAATCATCGGCAGTGTGCTCGGTGATGATGTCTACGGCAAACCAACGCTTGCCAAGGTCTTTCAGGGATGCCCCGAAATGATACACGGTATCGTCGATGATGAGCCATCGGTCATGGGAATTCTCGAAAGTGTGAAGGCTGGTCTGTTCTGACGGATACTGTGCATTGTATGCGGCCATGGCATCACGGAGGTCTTGTGTAGCAAAGCGGCTTTTTACGTAACAGTCGAGCGTGACACCTGCGTTACGTTTATGGAAACGCCGGAGCAGGGAGGCCGTAATGTAGTCGTCAATGAGGACGATGCGGCGTTCAGCTTGCTGTATGAGTTCTTCTACCAATACGAAAGCATCGAACATCTGTCCGTCGAAGAAGATGCCCAGTGGCTGCTTGAGCGAACCGTCATCCAGTCGGCTCATAATCTGGTCGAAACGTGCGTCAATGGCTTTAAGGTCTTTCTTGGTCTCTATACGGAAGGTTTCAAGGGATTCTATGCGCCGGAAAAGCACAGCGTTGTCAGAAAGGAAACGCCTCATGGCAACAAATGCATCCATAATACGGATGCTTACCTTCACGGCAGCGTCGCTTCTTAGTACGGAAGACAGCATGGCAACACCTTGCTCCGTAAACGCAGTGGGAAATGACGTTGAATGTTTGAGGTTTTCTAACCGGTCACAATTTGTGACCAGTTCCTTCGTCTCGCCTGCTGTCAATCGAAAACGGAAGCGTTCGGGAAAACGCTCTGCATTTCGTTTGACTGCCTGATTCAATACTTTTGTATCCACACCATACAGCTCTGCAAGGTCGCGGTCTATCATAACCTGCTTGCCACGAATGGACAATATCCTATTTTCTATAGGTATAGCGACAAGGCGTCCTGTCATATTCTGATTTAGCTTGTCAGATTTCCTTACTTGAAGTTCCGGAGTTAATGTCCTTTCCCCGCCAATCGGTCAGGGGCATAAGTCCGTTTTATTCCATCGCGGGAAAAGACGGGGTCATCGTACAACGTGATGTGATTTGTAACGCATTGCAAAAACTCTCCGGTTATGCATCAAGGAACAGGTACCCATACTGCGAAATGATGCGCTGGAGGTCTGCCTCACATCTGTTCCTGTCGGCAGTGTCGGGCGTCATGCCGGAGATGATTGCCTCCATCTCTGCGAGTATTCTGCTGCCTGCCGCCATGATGGGGTTGAGCCGTTCCTTGAGCTTCTCCAAGAGTGGAGCATAGTAGTAGGCGATTTCCTCGATGATGAAGGCACAGGCGCTCCACGCCTCGCCGGTCTTCATGCGGCCTTGTGCCAACTCTGCCGACACATGCCTGCGCAGATAGTCGATGTCCTCTGCCTGTGCCGCCACATCACGGTCTGTCTTCACCTGATGGAAGTAGCGGTCGATGAGTGCCTGACGTTCCTGCAGGTTGCGCTGACAGAAGATGTTCCCGTCTGCGGGAGAGGTCTTGTCCTGCTCCACTTCCTCGAAATGTTCGGCATGGACACCGCTGATGGCAACGCTAAGTCCGCCGACATTCATCACGAGACGGCGGTCACGGTCTATGCGGATGATGTAGCCTTCAAGTCCGGCCAGCTCTCCGGTGGTGATGCGCAGCAGGATGCGGTTGCGGGCATAGTAGTGATAGGGATGGAGCAGGAAGCGGATGCGCTCCGGCGATATGCCGGTGATGCGCATGAATGGTTGCATCTGCGAATCAGGTATCTTCGCAACCCTGCCCGTGCTGCAGTCCTTGCAGAGATAGGTGTCGGGGAAATGCTCGTTCAGATAGGGCTGGATGTCATGGGGTTCGCCTTTGATGAAGACGAGTCCACTCATGGTGGGCACCTCACGGCTCTGCACACTCCGTCTGCCGTCCTTCCGGAAATAGCGCACGGTCTTGTGCACAAAACAGGTCTTGCCGTCTTTCTCCAGCCGCTCTTCCATGTTCTTCACCATGCTGCGGTGTCGGAAGAGATAGACCCACGTGGTGCAGGTATATTCCTCCCTCTCAGAGCCAAGCCTTTCGTTTGACTCCGTAACACGGTTGCCCTCAAGGGAAGCAAGCTCCCCACCGGCTGTAGAAAAGGAACCCGTACCATCCGGTTTCATAAGTTCCGCCCTACTTTATGTCGTTGGCTGCTGCCGCACACAACGGTTTCAACAGCCTTGCTGATACGCAATATATAATGTCCATGATCTTATCCTTTTATCGCCATGCAGCCCGCAAGCCACACGCAAGATTATAAAACCAAGCATCCGGACCATCACCCTCGCATGGAGACAGTCCACAATGATGCAAAGATAGGCTTTTCCGCCATAACGGCAATGAGAAATCACGCAAAAACATTGTGCGGAGGGCACGTTCCGCACAATATCCGCAGATGGTCAAAATATATTCTATCTTTGTGGGAGCTAAGAACCCATATTAATACATCACACCATGACAAGCATCATCATCATTGCCATCGCCGGACTGCTCGTCGGCTTCACTGTCGGCTATCTCCTCATGAGTGTACGCTCCATGAAGGAACGCACCTCCCTGATTTCCACACGCGACACACTGAAAGCACAGGCCGAAGACCTGCAGACACAGAAAGAGGAATGTAAGGCAGAGGCTGAGCGCAAGCTCTCGGAAGCCAAGGCTGAAGCCGCACGGCAACTGTCGGAAGCCAAGGAGGAATATGCCGCCATGTTGTCGCAGGCCAAAGCTGAAGCCGAGAAGCAACTCTCGGAAGCCAAGGCTGAAGCCGAGAAGCAGCGGCAAGAGATTGAGGAACGCTATAGCCGCCAGCTTGCCGACTTCCGCCAACAGCAGAAGGAGTTGCACGACAGGCAGCAGGAACAGCAGGACAGACAGAGCCGGCTGATACGCGAGCAGATAAACTCCGCCTCCGAACAGATACTCAAGAGGCGCAGCGAGGAGCTTTCGGCAAACAACCGCGAACAGCTTGCCACCATCCTCAATCCGCTTCAGGAGAACCTGAGACAGATGCGCGAAGCCGTAGACAAGAGCGGACGGGAGCAAGCCATCAGCATGGAGCGGCTCGACCAGAGCATAAAGGAGAACCTCAAGCAGGCTCACGAGGTAGGACAGAGTGCCGACAGACTGGCACAGGCTCTGACATCAGAGAACAAGGTACAGGGTGACTTCGGCGAACTGCGTCTGCGCACACTGCTCGAGAACATGGGACTGGAAGAGGGAGTGCAGTTCGAGGAACAGGTGACACTGCGCGACGATCAGGGGAACACGCTCTTTGGCGAGGGTGGCAGCAGGATGATACCCGATGTCATACTCCACTTCCCCGACAGCCGTGATGTCATCATCGACTCAAAGATGTCGCTCAAGGCTTTCGAAGACTATTTCAGCAACAACGGCGATACTCTCAGGCAGGAGCAGGACCTGCGGAGACACATAGCATCCGTCAGACAGCACGTCAAGGAACTGGCTCACAAGAACTACAGCAGCTATCTCCGCAACGGCAGCAACAGGCTCGACTTCGTGGTGATGTATATCTATTCCGAGAGTGCCGTTCAGCTGGCTCTCGCCAACGACCCCGCACTGTGGAAAGAGGCTTACGACCAGGGAGTCATCATATCCGGCTCGCAGACCCTCTACATGATGCTGCGTGTCCTCGAGATGACATGGAGGCAAGTGCGCCAGGCAGAAAACCAGGACAAGATCATGACAGCCGCCGACGAGCTTATAAACCGTGTCCAGATGTTCTACGAGCGTTTCCAGGCTGCCGACGACCAGCTCTGCAAGACACAGAAAGCATTCGACACACTGCGTGCAATCACCGCTCCAACGGGCATCAGCATCGCCACCTCTGCCAACAAGCTGCTGAAGTTCGGAGCCAAGGAGAACGCCAAGCGCAAGTCAAAGCTCCCCCGCCCCACCAACGATGAGGATGAAACGGAATAATAAGAATATAATAGCAGCCCACGCTATATGCGTGAGAACCACTATGCCGTTCTTGTCGTCTTTGAAAATTTCTCAGGTTTTCACCCGCAAGAGTTCAGCATAACGCTTCTTCAAATTCTAATATGTCTTGGAGGGAGTTTTCTCTCTCCGAATGCAAGAATAAAGAAAAATGTTTGAAAAAGAAGTGGGTAGAGCAAAAAGTTATCCATTCTTTATTTCTTTTTCCTTGGTAGATTAAAAATAATAGATTAACTTTGCATCAACAAATCCCGCCCGCTTCCCGTAAGATTAGCGTACCCAGCGGGACATTTTTTATTTATGGGAATT
>CAVDAU010000167.1:0-4405 GCA_963607015.1 Streptococcaceae bacterium | reverse complement strand
AGATGCACGTCGTCTTAGTGGACAACGGGCGCAGCGACATCCTTGCCAGTCAGGACCATTGGAAGTCACTGAAGTGCATACGCTGCGGGGCGTGCATGAACACATGCCCCGTTTACCGCCGCTCCGGAGGCTATTCATACACCTACTTCATCCCCGGTCCCATAGGCGTGAACCTCGGCATGCTGCACGACGCACGCAGATACCACGACAACGTGTCGGCATGTACGCTGTGCCTGTCGTGCGACAGCGTGTGTCCTGCCATGGTGGAGCCGGGGTCGCAGATATACCGCTGGCGGCAGATGCTTGACAGCATAGGCAAGGCCAACACCATGAAGAAGGTGATGTCGGAGGGCATGGAGACGCTCTTCTGCCATCCTCTCCTCTACCGCGCGGCACTGCGGATGGCACCGATAGCAAACCATCTGCCACCGGCACTGACCGACATACACAGCGTCAACGCATGGAGCATAGGACACACAATGCCCGTGTTTGCAAAGGAATCATTCGGTGAACTTTGGAAGAAAGGAAAGGTGAAATGAACAAGGAAGAACTACTGGGCAAGCTCAGGACAAATACCGGCATCACGTTCGACAAGCCGGAGACCACGACAATCAAGGGCTTGGAGTATCCCGACGTAAAGGAGCAGTTCGTCAGCATGAGCCGCACCGTAGGCAGCAAGGTGGTGGAGCTGAAGGAAGGCGAAGACATCAATGCTTTGATCAGGTCTGCCTATCCCGATGCCAAGACCTTCGCGTCGAACCTGCCCGAGGTGACGATAGCGCAGAAGAACCCCGACACCGTGGCAGAGGCTGCCGACCTGAACGGCACGGACGTGGGCATTGTGCGCGGCACGGTGGGCGTGGCAGAGAACGGATGCATATGGGTGCCGCAGACCATGCGGGAACGTGCCGTGTGCTTCATCAGCGAGCAGTTGGTGATAGTCCTCGACAAGGACAGCCTCGTCAGCAACATGCACCAGGCATACCGCCGCATCGGCATGACCGGCTACGGCTACGGCTGCTTCATCAGCGGGCCGTCCAAGACAGCCGACATCGAGCAGGCATTGGTCATGGGAGCACAGGCGGCACGCGGCGTGACGGTCATCCTGGTCTGACCGTCGCAAACAGGGGATTATCCCAATCAGCACAACAGAAGAAATCACACAGCAGCAATGAAAGGACTAAAGGTTTTACGGACAATGGCACTGACGGCACTCTCTGCCGTGCTGTGCCTGCCGGCGATGGCGCAGAGTGACGACCATGCCGCATATCACGAGGATTCGTACTATCTGGAGGGCGCAGTGCCCGAGGTGGACGGCAAAGTGGTGTTTGAGAAGAACTTCAGCATCCCCGGGATGCCGCAGCAGGAGGTCTATGACAAGGCACTGGCGTGGGCAGAGGCCCACATGAGGGGAAACGAAAACGCCAACAGCCGAGTGGCGTTCACCGACAGGTCTAAGGGGCAGATTGCCGCCACGGGACTGGAGTACATCGTGTTCCAGTCGGCAGGACTGTCGCTCGACCGCGTGAAGCTGTCATATCAGATGCTCATCAACTGCGCCGACGAGGGATGTCGTCTTGAGTTCCGCCAGCTGCGCTATGACTATCCGAGCACCGACGAGAAGTTCACTGCGGAGGAGTGCATCAGCGACAAGTGGGCGTTGAACAAGGACCACACCAAGTTAGTGCGCGGATGGGCCAAGTTCCGCCGCAAGACCGTGGACTGGGTCGACGACATGAACCGAGGGCTGCAACTGGCACTGAGCGGAGTGCCGGCAGCCACTGCCGGAGACGACCGCTCCGCAGTCCGCAATGCCGGTGAGGTGACGGTGATAGGCGTGCAGGATGCACCCAAGGCCACCGAGACAGTGAAGCCGACGACGGCAGAAGCACCGGCCACAGTCGGTGTGTCCCAAGGCTCGGGCTTCAGAAGCATCGCCCCCGACGCACTGACACCGGACATGGTGAAGGTCAGCGAAGGACGGTTGGTGATAATGGTCAACGGCAACAGCATCACAGCCAATGCCGGAGGCTACCTCAGCAAGCAGGACGGCAGGACAACGATAAGCACCATACTCACCCCCGACCAGGACTTCAGCGCAGTGGCAGAGGCACAGACCTACGTGGTCAACTACTACGCCTCGGGGTCTGAGAAGCCGAGCGTGATAATGCTGTGCCGCAACGTCACCGCCGACAAGCCCGCAAGCGGACGCGCCAACATCTTCACGGGAGAGGTCACGGGCGCAGAGATTTCAGAATAAACAACAGACACACACCTTATTGCACAACAACGACACATGAGCGACATAGACGACATACTGGTCAACGGCATACGCTTCCACGGCAAGCCGAAGCCACGCACCGAGCCTAAGGTCAAGACCAAGGCAAAGAAGAAAAGCTACATCACAGGACAGCACAACTCCGCCTCGGCAAAGATGAAGGCAGAGATACGGCGCAAGCGTGCCGCACGTCCCAGCCAGCGCAAGGGCAAGTAAACAGAAAGACAAAATCATCATGGACAAGAAAGAAACACCGGTCCTGCTCATCACAGGCTACCTTGGCAGCGGAAAGACAACGCTGGTCAACCGTATTCTCGCAAACGAGAGAGGAATCAAGTTTGCCGTCATCGTCAACGACATAGGCGAGATAAACATCGATGCCGACCTGATACAGAAAGGCGGTGTCGTGGGCAAGAAGGACGAGAGCCTCGTGGCTCTACAAAACGGCTGCATCTGCTGCACGCTGAAGATGGACTTGATCGAGCAGATCAACGACATACTGAAGCAGCAGCGTTTCGACTACATCGTGATAGAAGCCAGCGGCATCTGTGAGCCGGAACCCATCGCACAGACCATCTGCTCCATCCCGCAGATGGGAGGACAGTTTGTCAAGCACGGCGTGCCGCGCCTCGACAGCATCGTCACCGTGGTCGATGCCCTGCGCCTGCAGAGCGAGTTCGCGTGTGGCGACAGCCTGACAAGCAAGAACATCGGCGAGGAGGACATCGAGAACCTGATTATCCAGCAGATAGAGTTCTGCAACATCATCCTGCTCAACAAAGCCTCGGAGGTGAAGCCGGAGGAGCTGGGACGCATCAGGCAGATCATCAAGACCCTGCAACCCGAAGCACGCATCATCGAGTGCGACTATGCCGAGGTAGACATCACGTCGCTGCTCGACACACATCTGTTCGACTTTGAGCGTGTGGCCACATCGGCAGGATGGATACGCGAGATTGAGCGGCAGGCCGCCATGGAGGATGCGGAAGATTCGCACGGACACCATCATGACGACGACGATGACGAAGACGAACACGAACACCACCATCACGACGAGCATGACGAGGACGATGACCACGAACACGACGGGCATCACCATCACCACCACCATCACGACCATGAGGGCGGCGAGGTGGAGGAATACGGCATAGGCACCTTTGTCTACTACCGCCGTCCGGCGTTCGACATCCACAAGTTCGACCGCTTTGCCTACACCAAATGGCCGAAGAGCGTCATCCGCGCCAAGGGCGTGTGCTACTTCAGCCACAACCGCGACATGTCCTACCTGTTCGAGCAGGCGGGAGTGCAGAAGAAAGTCACCGAGGCAGGACTGTGGTACGCCACAGCTCCCGAGGAGGAACTGATGCAAATCATGAAGCAGGAACCGGGGTTGCTGCGCGACTGGGACGACAAGTACGGCGACCGCATGATAAAGATTGTCTTCATCGGGCAGAACATCGACAAGGAGCAGCTGACGCGCGACCTTGACGACTGTCTGGAAGCCTGACCGATATAATCACACGGGATGCTGCTGCAGGGCCTATGGGTCTTGCAGCAGTTGTTTTTCGAGGAACTCACAGGCATCGGAGACACACAGCGGACACTCGCGCAACACCGTGTGCGTGTCCACACCCTTCAGCAGCCTGCACTGCGTGGCACCGTTGCGCCCGCGAAATGCCTCCATGACCGCCTTCATCTGCCTGCGCGTCTTCGTCCTGTCGCGGTTTGCCAGCCCGAGCACCAAGCCTGCACCGACCAATGCGCCGCAAGTACCCTCCATATTCGTCATTCCGGCAGCGAAACCGTCGGTCATGGCCATGGCCACAGGCTCGTCAAGCCCCGTAAGGTCGGCATACGTCGTCAGCACTGCCTGTGCGCAGTTATACTTTCCGCACGCCTTCTTCCCGGCAGCTATATCCTTTCTCGTCTCCATACGAATCTCCTCTTCTCCTTTTGCGTTCCCGAACCACATGCCCCACAAGCTCCGGCTGCCCCCCGACAAGCCGTGGTGCGCATTGGTATTTTCTTCGCACTTATGCAAATCCGTTCACTTCCGTTTACTAACTGTTTACTAACTGTTGACCAAACCCGTGTTTTCGTTGACTAACCGTTGACTTTTCCATACTT
>CAVDAU010000166.1:0-4501 GCA_963607015.1 Streptococcaceae bacterium | reverse complement strand
ATGCTTAGTGCTATAATATGCTGAAAATCAGCGTCTCCATGGCTGTACGTCCACAAGTCTATGGCTGTACATCCATAGGTCTGTGGCTGTACGTCCATAGATTTGTGGCTGTACGTCCACAAATCTGTGGTTGAACGTCCACAACTGAAGGGGCATCGGCTTTCATTATGCGAGTATATCAGCAATGCCGGAAGTGAAGAAGTCAAGGAGGCTGATGCCGTCCGTGCCTACGACGATTGATTTGTCGGGATGGAATCTCCCGTTGAATGCCGGAAGCCCGCTATTCATGCCACGCCTGCCGCTCTTAACCTCTATCGCTGTCACCTTCCCGCCTCTGTTGACGATGAAGTCAACCTCTTCGTCACGGTCGCGCCAGTAATATACGGTGTATCCTTCGTTTTCGGCCTGATTGAGAAGATGGGCACCCACAGCAGACTCGACCCAACGTCCCCACAGCTTCGTGTCTATTCTCGTCTTTTCAAAAGTCGTATGATGATGGGCTGTCAGCAGGGCATTGTTGTACACCTGAAGCTTCGGTACTGATTTGTATTTCCTTGTGTCGTCGACGGCATACTTCTGCAAGCCGGCCAGAAGATTGCACTGCTTCAGCACGTTCAGGTAAGACTGTAGGGTCGTCACGTTGCCGGCATCCTGCAACTGACCGAGCATCTTCGTCAGAGACAGCAATTCGCCGGAATAGGAGCATCCCAATTCGAACATCTGCGTCATCAATGCCGGCTTATATATTCTCGAAGTCATGATGACATCCTTCTCTATTGAGGGAGCTACGAGAGAGTCCTTGACATACTTTCTCCACCGGCGTTCGTCCGACACGAGCCGTGCTCCGCCAGGGTATCCGCCGAAATACATCCACTGGTCCAATGAGAAGCCGAAAGCGTCGTGCATCTCCGCATAGGTCCAGTGGCCTATTCGTATAAGCTCATACCGTCCTGCAAGGGATTCCGTCAATCCCTTGCGCAACAGCAGGCGTGAAGATCCAAGCAGGACGACCTTCATGTTCAAGCGTGACATACTGTCCTTGTCCCACTCCCGCTTCACGTATTCACTCCAGTTGCTTATCTTCTGTATCTCGTCTATCACGAGCAGGTATTCGCCGCTGCCACGGAGACTCATGGTCTGGCGTGCACTCTCCCATGAACGCACGATCCACTCACTGTCATTCTCGTCCACCGTGTCCGCACTGAAGAACGAATGAGGAATGTCTGTTGCCTCCATCACCTGACCGATCAGCGTGGACTTGCCAACCTGTCTTGGTCCCATAAGGACTTGTATGAACATACGCGGCTCCGCTATGCGCTGCATTATTGCACTGTATTCCCTTCTTCTATATTCCATATACAGTATGTATTATACGGTTTATCCGTGTTCAAATCTCCGCTACGAAATGTTCAAATCTCCGCTACGAAATGTTCAAATCTCTGCTACAAAATGTTCAAATCTCCGCCGCAAAGGTAATCAAAACCGGTGAAAAAGGAAACCGAATGAAGCCCGTCAGCATGGCACGAAGTCACAGCTTCAACCTCACTTGCAACTGTAGGTCGGTCTTGGTGCTACCCTTTATGAGATTGTGACCGGAGCTTATCTCGCTGCGGTCGGTGTAATGGGTACAGCCAATCTTGGCTATCAGCATGAGCGTCCTGCCAAGATCAAGACGCAAATGTGCCGAACCACGGAAGCCCGTGCCCGCGTAGGAAGCCGACGAATAGGTATAGAGCAGTCCGCGCTCGTAGACATAGACACGCGAATCGTAGTCGTCGGTGTTGAAATACGTGCCTTGCAGCGTCAACGTAAGCGGCAGATGCCCCACCCCGACGGCTGCTTTCTGCGTCAGCTGATAGCCATTGCTTGATGATATTTGGTTGAAGACGTTATAGTCGACAGTGGTTTGCAGATCCACCCCTCGGACGCTGCACGTCAGGCGATACCTGAACTTGTGGTGGTGCGTGGGCAGAGTCTGTTGTCCGTCGGTTCCGCTGACATCCCTCTCCTTGCGCTTGTAGCGGTAATTAAGGTACATCGACAGGTTCTTTGTCGGCGTATAGCGCGACTGAAACATTATGTCTTGTCCCTGCGACGCTTTGCTGATGCGGTATCTCTGCCAAGGGAAGGAGAAGAGATCCACCGATGCGAAGAACTGCCAATGGGCAATGGGGGCGGCCTGTACTGCCGCATACCAACCGTTTTCGTTCTGAGGCTTCGACCCTTCGCCGAAGCTACGGCCATAGAAACTCCAGTAGTCTTCGGAATAATAACGGTGCAGGAGCGCGATCTGGTAGTCGTTTGTCGGACTGTAGACCATGCGGTTCAGCAGTGCATAGCCCTCCTTCCCTTTGGCTCCCTCGCCTGCAATCTGCAGACGGCCAAGGCGCAAAGCATAGTCGATGCTGACGTTATGGAACGACTTGCCGTGCATGTTATACTTGCGATAGCCGCCGAGAGCGGGCGAGAGTTCCTTGTCGAAGCCATACCACAAGCCTGTGGCTCCTATCTTCACGCGGTTGCTGTTCCACGTCAGGTTGCCGCCGGCAGTCTGCACGGCAAGTGCTCCGCGACGGTCAATCTCCGTCTGCGTGCGGTGCATTCCCGTGCTTTGGATTGACGTCGCCCTACCCTCTTCCGTTATGGCATCGCGCTCGCGCCGCGAAAAGAATGCCGACAACTCCACGTTTCTCATCAGTCTGACGGTTGCCGCCAATCCATTGAAATAGTTCACCTCGTCGGAAGAGCTGTGGCGGCGTATTCCGGTGGCACGATGATCGGACGTGCTCATGGAGAACGTCTTGCCTATCCGGAAGCCCGAATTGAGCACCAGTCCCTGCCCGAATGACATGCGGTAGCTGCCGAGGACGGCGCGTTTGAGAATGCCAAGCTCGGACACAGAGACGTAGGCCGAATAGTGGTCGAAGCCATTCCTGTTGTTTGCCGCAAAGAACGTCTCACCGGCATCTTTCTCACCGACGAATCCAGCCTGAAGATAATCACCGTAGCTAAACGAATACTTCAGTGACGCATATTGCGGAGTGCCGAGATAGGAACCGTCGGCATAGCCGGCACGGCGGTAGAACGGCACATCAAGTCGCGAAAGCACCTCGTGCCGTCCACCCTTCAGAATGTTTTTCAGCTTCGGATAATGTTTTCCGCTGTCGCCACTGCCTATCACGACATACGGCTTCAGCAGCTCTATCGTGCGGAAGTCGAAGCCATAGACCATGCGAAGCTCATTCAGATCGCGCATGGCACCATATCTGTAGATATAATAGTGCAGGTTTTCTATCTGCATATCCGTGAGAAAAGGAAAGACCGACAGCTGTTCGCGCGTGGCTGTATTGATGTCTATCTTGTTCTCCAGCAGTGCGGCAAGCTCCTCAAGCTCGTCGTCCCAGTTTGCCGACGGGTCTGTTTCCATCAGCTGCTCCATGCTTTCGTCCTCGTCTGCCTGCAAAAGAAGGCTCTGTGCCGCCGCGCACGGTGGAAGCAAAAGCATGACAATCGCCGCTGCCGCACAGAGCAGCAACCGTTTAACCGCAGTGATACGAGGACTTTCCATGAGACACAAAAGTAAATAAATTAGTTAATAAAGCATTGAAAATACAAAGATTACGACAACGTCCACGGCAATGGCTTACTTTTGTCCGTTAGAATGGTGTATAAGGCTCTCATAATATGTATCACGCTTTCGCTCTGTCTTGTCGGCAAAGCAAAGGCGCAGAACGCGGCAACGGCACGAACACCGCAGCTGACGCGCATGTGCGTTTATAAGGGCGACACAATTCCCTACGTGCCACTGCGCACGGTTTATGTGTTCAAGCCCATGGTGTTCAAGAACAAACGCCAGCAGGTGAAGTACGACCGCCTTGTGCGGGATGTCAAGAAAGTGCTGCCGATAGCCAAGGAAGTGAACAGAGCCGTGATTGAAACATACGAATACCTACAGACAATCCCCACAGAGAAAGGACGCAAACAGCACATACGCGACCTGGAGAAAGGGCTTAAAAAGCAGTACACGCCACGCCTGAAGAAGCTCAATCTGCGACAGGGCAAGCTACTCATCAAGCTGATTGACCGCGAGAACAACCAGACTTCCTACGAGCTTGTCAAGGCCTTCCTCGGCGGCTTCAAGGCCGGAACCTATCAGCTGTTTGCCTCCATGTTCGGCGCAAGCCTCAAGAAAGAGTATGACCCCGACGGCGACGACAAGGTCACGGAAATGGTTGTGGTGCTTGTCGAAAACGGACAACTATAGCACAACGTGTGCTTTCCGAAAATAAAACCGCACTGCGCATGCAAGGTTTCTGCCGTTCCGGCGTTTATATAGACAGAGAGATAAAGAGACAAGGTGATTAAAGACGAAGAAAGAATCGCCTCGGCTGTCGCTTCAGGCGACAGAGAGGCTTTCCGGACACTGTATGACTGCACTGTCCGGAGTCTTAGTACCGTGTGCTCAAGATACATCTCCGAGACGGAAGACGTGCGCGATGTC
>CAVDAU010000165.1:0-4553 GCA_963607015.1 Streptococcaceae bacterium | reverse complement strand
TTCAAGTGGCATCGAACTAGTAGTTCAAGTGCCAATGAACTAGTAGTTCATTTTTTTTCAAACTAAGGTGCTGTCAGTGGTGTGTGCCTGTGGCATAGGACATGAATATCGGTTATGGGTGTTTCCGGCTTGTGAGGTTAACTTCATGTTTTTCTTTCAGAATAGCCATATAAGATTGTCCGTGTCCACCTCTTACTAAGAGACGGACAGTTTCGTGAAGTCAGCATGGGCGCGTATCGCATTGATACACAGCCGAATGGTTTGATTGTTTGCCGGCTGCTTCAGGGAACAATGGCATTGGATTTAAGGTGAGTGGTTATGAAGAGTTTCAACAATAGGTCACAGCATGAAGCGCATCGTTCGGGCGGGTTGTCGAACCGCCTGAATGTTCTCCCGTCTTTGCGGGTGCTGCTTCTGATGCCGATCCTCTGCTGCTGTCTCATTGGCAGAGCCAACGCACAGGACGTGGCACTCAAGACCAACGGACTCTACTGGGCCACCACAACGCCCAACATCGGATTGGAGGTGGCGTTCAGCCCCAAGTGGACGCTTGACCTCTCCGGCGGCTACAATCCCTGGACCTTCAGCGACGACAAGAAGATGCGCTTCTGGTTGGTACAGCCGGAACTCAGGTACTGGCTCTGCGAGAAGTTTGAGGGACACTTTGTCGGTGTGCACCTCCACGGTGCACAGTTCTTCGGCGGTTTCAAGGAGAAGCGTTATGACGGATACCTTGCCGGAGGCGGCATCACCTACGGCTACGATTGGATTCTCTCGCCCCACTGGAACTTGGAGGCAGCCATCGGCATCGGCTATGCACGGCTTTGGTATGACAAAAGTCCCCGCATCCCATGCGTGAAATGTATGGTGCACGAGCGCGACAACTACTATGGCCTCACGAAAGCCGCCATCTCCTTGGTCTATTTATTTTGAAGCATAGAGATATGAAGAGGAAACGACTATACACTCTCGCACTTGTAGCCGCTACGGCAGGACTGTTTGCCGGTTGTGCCTCCGGACGGAAGGCCGGAGAGACGGTGACCGTCAGTCCGTCGCCTGCGGTGCTGACACCCGACAGTAGCGGACGGATGCGGATGGACGTGCTCTTCCGTGTCCCCTCTCATTATCTGTCCAAGCGGAACCGCCTGGTGATACTGCCCGAACTGGTGGTGAACGACAGCGTGAAGGACGAATACCCGCCCGTCGTGCTCGACGCACCCGTCTACAGCAAGAAGAAAGAACGTCTCGTGGTGCTTGAAGGCTATGCCGACCCGTATGCAGGGCGTGCCGTGGCTGTAGACCATCCGTCCCGCTCCTTTGAACTTCCTTACAGCCTGACCGCGCAGCTGCCCGAAGGCACCGACAATGCCCGCATCGTGGGCGTGGTGACCACCGACGGTTGCGGAGAGTGTACGGGCATCGACACGATAGACATTGCCGCAATCGGCAACATCACCACCCTCATTGACGTGAAGAAGTCGCTCGACCTCGTGTGGATAGAGCCTGAGTTCGTGATACGTCCCAAGGTCGTGAACGGTAGGGGAGAAGCCAACCTGCAGTTCGTCATCAACAAGCACGACATCAACCTCTCCCTGGGGGACAACCGCACGGAATTGGAGAACATGGTGCAGACGCTCGCTCCGGTGCTCAGCGACACGCTCGCCACGATCACCTCGTTCGGCATCTATGGTCTCGCTTCTGCCGACGGCCCGTTGTCACTCAACACCTCCCTTGCCCGCCGCCGTGCGGAGTCTGCCCTCAGCCGGCTTGCCGACCGTCTTGACATCAGTCCCGAGGTGAGGCGCATGATCACCGTCGGCTCCCGTCCCGAGGGCTGGCAGCCCGTGCTCGACGCTATGGTTGCCGACGGCAATCCCGACTCTGTGGCAGTGAAGAATATCCTTGAGAAATATCCCGACGCCAACGACGACGTTCAGGAATACTACATACGCCGCTTGCCCTGCTGGAACGAGATACGCAACAAGTATCTGCAAAAGAACCGCAAGGTGGAGTGCCTCTACAGCTACACCATCAAGAGCTTCACCGGCGACGCGGAGCTGTTGGACATGTACGGCAAGCGTCCCGATGCCTTCAACGAGGACGAGCTGCTGCGTGTGGCTGCCCTCTCCGACAGCCATGAGAAGAAAAAGGAGGTCTACACCACCATCATGACCTATTTCCCGCAGTCCCATACGGCAGCCAACAACCTCGCCGTGCTGTGGCTGAGGGAGGGAAACGAGCAGAAAGCCCGTGAGGTGCTCGCTACTCTCGATGAGTACTCACCCGAGACGCTCAACACGCTGGCGGCAAGCTATGTCTATGCCGGCGACTACGAGCGTGCCATCGAGCTGCTTCAGGATGTCGAACTGCCCGAAGCCCGTTACAACCTCGGCCTGTTGCGTGCCAAGCAGCGCAGGTTGCAAGAGGCATACGAACTGTTGCGTCCGTTCGGCGATGTCAACAGTGCTGTTGCCGCCCTCAGCGTGAACCGCAACGACGAAGCGAAGCAGATGCTTGAAAAGCTCGACAACGACAGTCCGGTGGCAGAGTATGCCCGTGCGCTCGCTGCCGCCCGACTGCACGAACACGCTGTTTTCTACAGCCGTCTCTCCCGTGCCTGCACGGACATGAGACTGCGCAGCCGTGCCGCCGGCGAACCGGATTTCTATCCTTATCATGAGGAGGAGGCGTTCCGCACGCTGATGAACACAACGACAAAAGAAGGAGAGTGATGGTGAGGAGGGCGTTCTATTTCTTCTGTCTCCTGTCGGCGTTCAGCTCCTGCATACGCGACGAGATACCGCCCTGTCCGGCTCTGTCCGTGCAGATTGCCGTGAAGGACAAGAACTATTCCAACGTGCGCAAGGTCGAGCAGGAGACGGCGTTGAGCGAAGACCTCGCTTTCAGGGAATACGTCCCCACGCTCTACTACCGTCTGTGTCCGTTGGGAAGCAACGACCCTGTGGCAGAGCAGGAACTCTTCGAGGTGACAGGAGATGAGCGTGAATATGCCGTCCGCTTCAGCGACGACCTGCCGCACGGCACCTATGTGCTCACCGTATGGGGCGGAATGAAAGACCTGTCGTCGCTCGATGCCGACCGCAACGTCCTCACCCTCCACCCCGAAGGCACGGAGGGCGAAGACGTCTACATGACCAACGACACACTGGTCTATGATGCCTGGAACTACGGCTACACCGTGGAGATGGAACGCACGAAGGGCAAGCTCATCGTGCTTGCCGCCAACCTGCCGAGTGACATACGGTGGTCGGGACAGACCGACGACGGACTCAGCCGCACCGTAGACCGTAGCTTCGGCTATTCAGGCTCTACGGGTGTCAGTACTGCGGGCGAATGGGTTTCGGCAGAGGAGACGGTCGTGACGAAGACCCTGCTCAGTCCGTCGCCGCAGGCAGAGGGGACGGTGCAGAAGATGCAGTTCTATGATGCGCCCGACAGGACAGTGCCTGCGGCAGTGCCCGACGACGTGAGGATCACGATGCGGCGCAACGAGCTGACGGTGCTGAAGTATGTCTATGATGACGGACGCTTCTCCATCTACATCCTGGTGGACGACAACTGGGAGAAGGTCCACGGCATGGTGATTGACTGATAGAAACAGAGATATAAAGAGTTTGTTATAAAAGGTTGTTTAATACAAGTTATTTTTTTTGAGTAAAAATGAATAGAAAATGTTTCATGACGGCCTGTCTGCTGACAGCGGCAGCGGCTTTTTCATCATGCAGCAGTGATGATGTGATTGACAACGGCGGTATCGTCATCGATGAGACTGCACAGACCATCACGTTGGCGGTTGCCAATGCGGGCGACAACTTCCTTGCCACCCGTGCGGCGCGCTCCCTCTACAGCTCTGCCGCTCAGCAGAACATCAATAAGGTTAAGGTTGTGATTTATCAGCTGAAAACCCCTCTGCAGGACGGTGTGACGACCAATGCAGACCTTACACAAGCCGTTTTGGACACCATCCCTCTGTATGGTAGTAATAAGACAATCGTTGCCCAGAAGGTGTTCTCTCCATGGATGAACAATGGCGTGAGCAACGTGTACAGCGCAGCGGACACCGGAAACGGCCGCCTGGCATCGTGGACACTCTCCGCTGATGACCAGATCCTGGAAGAGGGTGTCTACATGGCATACGCTGTGGGCTATAACGACAGCGAGTACAGTGCCATCACTTCTTTCAACGATGCAGCCAAGAACAGCACTTTCAACTTCCCTCTGAGCATAGCGCAGAACACGGCAGAATCCGGAGTAGCCCCTGTCTATGAGGTCTTCGCCGGCTGTACTCCGTTCGTCGTGACCAAGAAACAGGTTAAGGATAGTTCGGACTATACTTACCACTTCAACGTGTCGCTGACGCTCCATCGTCAGGTGGCAGGCACCATCGGCTACTTCACCAACATCCCTGTGAAGGGTAATGCCGACCACGAAACCCAGACGGGAGCGAAGCTGCGCCTTGTGGCTTCGGGCAAGAGCAGCAACGTCGTGTTCGCAGGCTTCAACAGTACCTACAAGGGCGGTGCAGGTGTACC
>CAVDAU010000164.1:0-4588 GCA_963607015.1 Streptococcaceae bacterium | reverse complement strand
TTACGATACACAGAGAGTTATGTGCGGAATTGTTGGCTACATTGGCTCCCACGATGCCTATCCCATACTCGTAAAGGGATTGAAACGGCTGGAATACAGGGGCTATGACAGTGCGGGCGTGGCACTGATAAACGCAGAGGGAAGTCTGAACGTCTACAAGACAAAAGGCAAGGTGTCCGACCTCGAGAACTATGTTGCGGACAAGGATGTGACGGGCACCGTCGGTATAGCACACACACGTTGGGCCACTCACGGCGAGCCGAGCATGCAGAACGCACATCCGCATTATTCGCAGACCCGACGGCTGGCACTGATACACAACGGCATCATAGAGAACTATGCCGCCATCAAGTCCAAACTACAGGAGAAGGGCTACACGTTCCAAAGCAGCACCGACACGGAAGTGCTGGTGCAGTTCATCGAATACATACTGACTACACACCATTTGGATCTGCTGACCTCGGTACAGCTGGCATTGCGGGAGGTCATCGGTGCCTATGCCATAGCTGTGCTTGACCGCGACAACCCTGACGAAATCATTGCAGCCCGCAAGAGCAGTCCGCTGGTGGTGGGCATAGGCGACGGAGAGTTCTTCCTCGCCAGTGACGCAACGCCCATAGTGGAGTACACCGACAAGGTGATATATCTGGAAGACGGAGAGATAGCGGTCATCAACCGTCACGGTGCTCCGAAGATTGTCAACCTTGAAAACGTGGAGTGCCCGCACGAGGTGAGGACTGTGACGATGAATGTCGGTCAGCTGGAGAAGGGCGGATACCCGCACTTCATGCTGAAGGAGATTTTCGAGCAGCCGTCGTGCATCCGCGACTGCATGCGCGGACGCGTGAATGTCGACGGAACCAACGTGGTGCTTTCGGCAGTGATAGACTATAAGGAGCAACTGCTCAGTGCACGGCGTTTCATCATTGTGGCATGCGGAACGTCATGGCATGCCGCACTGATAGGGAAACATCTCATCGAGAGCTTCTGCCGCATACCCGTCGAAGTGGAATATGCGTCGGAGTTCCGCTATCAGGATCCGGTGATAGACAAGGGCGACGTGGTGATAGCCATCTCGCAGAGCGGTGAGACTGCCGACACGCTTGCCGCCGTGGAGCTTGCCAAGAGCCGTGGCGCATTCATCTATGGCATCTGCAACGCCGTAGGCTCGTCCATACCGCGTGCCACGCACACCGGTTCATACATACACGTGGGACCGGAAATCGGTGTGGCATCAACAAAAGCCTTCACCGGACAGGTCACGGTGCTGACGATGCTTGCCCTGGCACTGGCCAAGGAGAAGAACACCATCGACGGCTCGACATACCTGCGCATGGTCGGCGAGCTGCAGCAGATACCGGACAAGATGGAGGAGCTGCTGAAGCTGGACGAGACCATCGCACAGCTGGCCAAGATATTCACCTATGCGCATAACTGCATCTACCTTGGACGCGGATATTCCTATCCCGTGGCTCTCGAGGGTGCGCTGAAGCTGAAGGAAATATCCTACATACACGCAGAGGGCTATCCGGCTGCGGAGATGAAGCACGGTCCCATTGCACTGATAGACGGCGAAATGCCTGTGGTCGTGGTGGCTCCTCATGACGACCTGTATGAGAAAGTGCTCAGCAACGTGCAGGAGATAAAGGCACGCCACGGACGTGTCATTGCACTCGTGACTCGCGGCGATACACTCATAAGCAAGTTGGCGGACTTCTGCCTGGAACTGCCGGTCACATCCGACTGCCTCAGTCCGCTGATCGAGGCCATCCCGTTGCAGCTGCTTGCATACCACATTGCGGTCTGCAAGGGCAAGGACGTGGATCAGCCGCGCAACCTCGCAAAGAGCGTCACCGTGGAGTGAACAGGAGAGAGACGTAACACATATACATTGTATATTCAAGAATACGGAGAAAACAACGATTAGACGATGGAAGTGCTTAAACATGAGTGCGGCGTGGCAATGGTTCGCCTGCTGAAGCCGCTGGAGTACTACGAGAAGAAATACGGCACGTGGGCATACGGGCTGAACAAGCTGTATCTGCTGATGGAGAAACAGCACAACCGCGGACAGGAGGGTGCAGGCATGGCATGTGTGCGCCTCACGGCAAAGCCGGGGGAAGAATACATGTTCCGCGAGCGTGCCTTGGGCTCCGGCGCCATAACCGAAATCTTCGGCAAGGTGCACGAGCAGCTTAGGAGCTTCAGTCCGGAACAGCAGCACGATGTCGTGTTTGCCGAGCACAATCTGCCGTTTGCCGGCGAACTGCTCATGGGACATCTGCGCTACAGCACGACAGGCAAGTCGGGCATAACATATGTGCATCCCGTGATGCGGCGGCACAACTGGCGTGCGCAGAACCTGGCTCTGTGCGGCAACTTCAACCTGACGAATGTGGATGAGGTGTTTGACAACATCACGTCCATGGGGCAGCATCCGCGCCAGTACTCGGACACCTATATAATGCTCGAACAGATAGGGCACATGCTCGACCGTGAGGCAGAGCGTCTGTATCGCATAGCAAAGGAAGACCTGGGACTTGACGGACTGGAACGTGCCGGATATATCGAAGACCATATCGACATTGCCAACGTGCTGCGCAGCACGTCGCCTATATGGGACGGCGGCTATGTCATGTGCGGACTCTCGGGCAGTGGCGAGATGTTCTGTCTGCGCGACCCGTGGGGCATACGTCCTGCGTTCTGGTATCACGACGATGAGGTTGTCGTGGTGGCGAGCGAGCGTCCTGTCATACAGACGGCATTCAACGTCACGGCCGACAGGGTAGAGGAGGTGCAGCCTGGACAGGCTGTAATCGTCAACAAGGGTCTCCATGTGCGCACGGTGCAGATCAACCGCCCGAAGCAGGTTCGCAAGTGCTCGTTTGAACGGATATACTTCAGCCGTGGCAGTGACATGGACATATACCGTGAGCGCAAGCTGTTGGGCGAGAAGTTGGTGCCGAGAATATACAAAGCCATAGACGGCGACCTTGACAACACCGTGTTTTCTTTCATACCGAACACTGCCGAGGTGGCATTCTACGGCATGGTAGAAGGCTTCAGCAACCTCATGAATCAGGAGAAGGTGCAGCAGCTCGAAGCCCTTGGACACGTGGCCGACCACGAGGAGCTTGAGAAGATTCTGTCGCGTCGTGTGCGCATTGAGAAGGTGGCTCTGAAAGACATAAAGCTGCGCACGTTCATCACCGAAGGCGGCAGCCGCGATGACCTGGCAGCCCATGTCTACGACATCACCTACGGCAGTCTGCGCCCGGGCATAGACAATCTCGTCATCATCGACGACAGCATCGTGCGTGGCACCACACTGAAGCAGAGCATCATCGGCATACTCGACCGTCTGCAACCCAAGAAGATCGTCATAGTGTCGTCGTCGCCACAGGTCAGGTATCCCGACTACTACGGCATTGACATGGCACGCATGACCGAGTTCATAGCGTTCAAGGCCGCCATCGAACTGCTGAAGGACAGTGGCATGACCGATGTCATTGCCGGTGTCTACCGCAATGCCAAGGCGCAGGAGGGGATGCCGAAGGAGAAGATGGTGAACTGTGTGAAGAAAATCTACGAGCCGTTCACCGACGAAGAAGTGTCGGCAAAGATTGTGGAACTGCTGACACCGGCAGGCACGCGGGCCAAGGTGCAGATAGTCTATCAGCCGATAGAAGGACTGCGCGAGGCATGCCCCGGACACTTGGGCGACTGGTATTTCAGCGGCGACTATCCCACTCCCGGGGGACTGAAGTTGCTCAACAAGGCATTCATCGACTACATCGAACAAATATATCAGTTCTGATTTTCAACTCATCATTTATAATATATGGACGCTATCGAAATGCTCACGACACGGCGCAGCTGCCGTTCATACAAGCCGGAACAAATCAGCAAGCAGGAACTCGACACCATACTTGAATGCGGACTGCACGCTCCGAGTGGAAGCAACAAGCAGCTTGTGAAGATAATAGTGGTGCAGGATGCAGAGAAAATCCGTCTCCTCTCCGGACTGAACGGACGCATTTGGCAACATCATGCCGATCCTTTCTATGGAGCACCCACACTGTGTCTCATAGTGGCACCCGAGGACTCGGGCTATGACGGCAATGTCGAGTCTGCACTGAATCCTGTCAAGGACGGCTCACTCGTCATCGGAGCGATGCAGGACGGGGCTTTCGCCCTCGGCATCGGCTCATGTTGGATCAACCGCTGCAAGGAGATGCTTGAGTTGCCCGAAGGCAAGGAGTTCATGCACGGTCTCGGTCTTGATGGCTATGTGGGCATCGGTTGCTGCATCCTGGGCTATCCCGACAAGATCCTCGGCGAGAAGAAGATTAAGGAAGGGCGTGTCGTATATGCCGACTGATAGGGTGTGGAAAGACTTCCGCATAAAAAGTGGAGCTATTGTTTGCTGATATGAAAATTTTAGTACCTTTGCAGCCGCAACTGAGCCGGTAGCGTCATTGTCATGATGATGCTTGGCTCAGAAGGCAAGGAGAGATGGCTGAGTGGTCGATAGCGGCGGTCTTGAAAACCGTTGAACTGAGAGGTTCCGGGGGTTCGAATCCCTCTC
>CAVDAU010000163.1:0-4777 GCA_963607015.1 Streptococcaceae bacterium | reverse complement strand
GCTTCGCTTAGACTGGGGTTACGCAAAAATGTGCCTCTTCGAGGCACCACGGCATGAGTGGACATCATCATGACATATAGCAGACATCATGCAGGACAGCCTCGGAGAGGCTGGTGCGCCGCGCACTCCGAAGTTGCTCATTTTAATTCAATTACAATGTTCGCTTTAAGTTTTTGCTGCATTTTATTTTAAGTTTTTGAGGTCTTTCATTTGTAGTTTTTGTGGCATTTCGTTTTGAACTTTTGCGGTGACTGCCATTGGAGTGAAGTTGTCTATTAGGAGGGGATTGTTCCCCTCTTAATGTTTTATGCTTGCTGTCGTAGGGGTTCACAGAGGCAAGCCGGTAGGAGAAGTTTTAGCGGACAGCAACAATAAGGTTTCAAAGGCATCTGCGCCTGAACTCGGCACATACCACGGCTGTGGCAACTCCCACGTTGAGCGACTCCGTGGTATGCCGTCCTGCGGGGAAGTTCGGGATCAGCAGCCGTTGCCTGACAAGACATCCGACTTCGCGGCTTATGCCGTTGCCCTCATTGCCCATGATGATCAGTCCTGTACGGCTCAGAGGCTGTGCGTAGATGTCAGCTCCGTCGAGAAACGTGCCGTAGACAGCGGTGTCGGCAGAGGCTGATGCAATGAGTGCCGTGAGGTCTGTGCTGTGCACATGCACACGTGCCAAGGCTCCCATGGTGGCCTGCACCGTCTTGGGGCTGTAGACATCGGCTGTGTCTGCCGAGCAGAACACGTGCTCAATGCCAAACCAGTCGGCCACACGCAGTATGGTACCCACATTCCCCGGGTCTTGCACGCCGTCGAGAGCGAGGCACAGTTGGTTGTCGAGGACACCGGCAGGCACGCCATCATGCCGTTGGCTGAAGATGGCAATCACATCCTGTGGTGTACGCAGCAGGCTGGCACGCGAAAGTTCGTCGGGCGAGGCTTCGGTCACCTCATCGGCTTTCACGTCATCATGGGCATGCAGCCAGTCGGCTGTGGCAGCCAGGAAGCGGCAGCTGAAGTAGGGCAGCAGCTCACCGACGAGCTTGGGTCCTTCTGCAAGAAACACATCGTCGGCGCGTCGCACCTTGCGTTGTTCAAGCGAGCGGATATATTTGATTCGGTTCTTCGATATCATGTTGCGGTGCTTGTTTCCCGCAAAAGTACGGCTTTGCGCCTTTCGGTGCAAAGTTTTTGGTTACCTTTGTCAGCCGATACCGCACTCCAATGCCGATGAAGAAACGCCTGACACGCCATATAGCCTTACGTATTGTCCTTTGTATTTGCGCCTTTGTTGCAAGCTCATGCTCGTCGACGAAGTACGTGCCCGACGGACAGTATCTGCTCGACGATGTCAGCGTGCGCAGTGACAACAAGGACATCAGCACCGGCGGTCTGACAATGTATATCCGCCAGCAGCCAAACACCAAGTGGTTCAATCTGTTCAAGACGCAGCTGCACATCTACAGCCTGTCCGGTCGCGACTCAACAAAATGGGTGAACCGTGCTCTGCGCCGTGTCGGCACTGCGCCGGTGATATACAGTGCAGCAGAGACCGAACGTTCGCGGCAGGAGATAGAGAAGGCAGTGCGCAACATGGGCTACATAGGAGCACGTGTCAGTACCCGCACGGAGACCGGACGGAAACGGCTGCGCCTGACTTATGACATCAGCAGCGGCCGCCCGTACATCGTAAATTCCATCGACTATGATGTGCCGGACACGCTGATAGGCAATTTCATGGAGGCCGACAGCGCGTCGACACTGCTGCGCGAAGGTATGTATATGGACATCAACCGCCTGGATGCCGAGCGCAACCGCATAACCGCCAACCTGCAGCGCAACGGGTTCTATCGCTTCAACAAGGAATACATCAGCTTCACTGCCGACACCGTGCGCGGCACATACGGCGTGGACCTGACGCTGCACCTGAACACGCAGACAGCCGACAGTGCGTCTTCACTGGCATCGAAGCAATATCGCCTGAACAAGGTCAGCTTCCTGACGGACTATGACATGTTCTCATCGGACACGACGAACGCCGCCGTCTCCGACTCGATGCTTTATCGCGGCTTCCCCATATACTTCCGCAACAGGCTGTTCATCCGTCCGCGCGTCATCATGAGCAACCAGCGTCTGATTCCCGGACATCTGTATAACTCGCAGGACGTGCAGACCACCTACGAGAACTTCAACCGCCTCTCCGTGATGCGCTATACCAACGTGCGCTTTCAGGAGGTGCAGCGCGGAGACAGTGCGTTGCTGAATGCCTATGTGCTGCTGAACAAGAACCGCCTGCAGTCGGTATCGTTTGAGGTCGAGGGCACCAACTCAGCCGGCGATCTTGGTGCAGGTGCATCGGTGTCATACAGCCACCGCAATCTGTTCCGAGGTTCGGAGACATTCACGTTCCGTCTGCGAGGAAGCTACGAGGCAGTGTCGGGACTGCAGGGACAGTATCGCAACGAGAGCTACACCGAGCTGGGAGCCGAGGCATCCTTGGACTTCCCGCGCTTCGTATTCCCCTTCACCACCCACGACTTCCGTCAGCGCATACGTGCCAACACCACATTCAACCTGCAATACAGCTACCAGATGCGTCCCGAGTTCACGCGCATCATCGCGTCTACAGGGTGGGGCTACAAGTGGGGCTACCGCAGCAGCAACACGCGCCATCAGATAGACCTCCTGGATGTCAGCTACCTCTACATGCCGTGGATAGACCCTTCATTCCGCGAGCGTTACCTCAATCAGGAGAACAACTACATCCTGCGCTACAACTATGAGAACCGTTTCATCATACGCACCGGCTACACCTACGTCTACAACAGTGCGGGCAATGCCACCGGCACCGTGCAGTCGCAGAACTCCTACACCTTGAGGTTCAATGTCGAGGCGGCGGGCAATCTGATGTACGCACTTGCCAAGGCCTCCGGCATGCACCGCAATTCCGACGGCGAATATTCGCTGCTCAACATCCCGTTTGCGCAGTATGTCAAGGGCGACATCGACTATGCCCGCAACGTTCTCATCGACCCTAAGAACTCCATAGCGTGGCACGTGGGTCTGGGGATTGCCTATCCCTACGGCAACGCCACGCTGATTCCGTTCGAGAAGCGTTACTTCTCCGGCGGTGCCAACAGCGTTCGCGGATGGTCGGTTCGCGACTTGGGACCGGGATCGTTCGCAGGCGACGGCAACTTCATGAACCAAACCGGCGACCTGAAGCTCGATGCCAGCATCGAATACCGCACCGACCTGTTCTGGAAGCTACGCGGAGCGGCGTTTGTCGATGCGGGCAACATCTGGACACTCCGCAACTACGAGAGCCAGCCCGGGGGCCGGTTCCGCTTCGGCAAGTTCTACAAGCAGATCGCTGTGGCCTACGGCATCGGCTTCCGTCTCGACTTGGACTTCTTCATACTGCGCATTGACGGCGGCATGAAGGCCATAAACCCTGTCTACAGCAGCGGACGGCAGCGGTACCCCATAATACATCCCAAGTTCAGCCGCGACTTCGCATTCCATTTTGCCGTCGGCTATCCGTTCTAATGCGTCCTGTCCCCCCTGTATGAGCAGAATGTTGTCAGTCATATTGCTTGCGCTGTTTCTTTGCCGTCCGTCGATGGCTACAGCCATGATGCCGCAGGACAGCACCGCCGTGGCGCACGAAGAGCGTCGCGGATTGGCACGGTTCTTCAGCAGCCTGTCCGATATAGACACCGCCTTCATCGAGCCGCAGCACTACAAGTTCACGGTGATGGCCCAGACCTCCGCACTGTATGACCTGATGTACTTGCGCTTCAACGACAGCCGCCTGCGCAGCATCACCCTCAGCTCCGGTGTCAACATGAAGTTCGGTCCCTACTTCGGCTACCGGTGGGCGTTCCTCGGCTATAACTTCGACCTGTTCTACAGCGGTCTGACCGCAAGCAACCGGGCCGACAAGCGGTGGGAACTGAGTGTCTACAGCTCGGCACTGTTCTTCGACCTGATATGGCGCAGCACGGGCAATGCCTACAAGATACGGCGCGGCTATCTCGACAACGGTACGCGTCTGCATGCCGTCTCCGGTGAGCCGTTCGATGCCTTGAAGCAGACATCAAAGGGAGTGAACGCTTTCTATGTGTTCAACCACCGCCGTTTCTCCATGCCCGCCGCCTATAGCCAAAGCACGTGCCAGAAGGTCAGCAGCGGTTCTGTGATTGTCGGGCTGGGCTATTTCTACGACAAGTCGGGCATAGACTATGACAAGTTCGGCGACTTCTTTGACCGCCATTATCCGGGAGTGATAGATACGGACACGCTTGGTGGCCGTGACTATATCCGCTACAACACGCTGTCCCTGTCCGGCGGCTACGGCTACAACTGGGTGTTTGCCGACAACTGGTTGTTCAGCGTCTGTGCCACGGCAGGCGTGTCGTTCAAGCACGTCAGGAACAGGGGCGACGAAGAACTCATGCGCCGCCATACCTTCCGCAACTTCACCCCCGACGGCACGCTGCGCCTCGGACTGGTCTACAACAACATGCGGTGGTACTGGGGCAGCATCTTCACGCTCTATTCAAACAATTTCCATAACAGCAACTTCACCTCGCTCAACGCCTTCGGCAAGCTCAGTGTCTACGTCGGCTACAACTTCGCCGCTTTCAAGAAATACCGGAAGAAGAAGTGATACAACTTTCGCCATCAGTCTTACTCACATTGTGTGATTGGTCAGTGTCCCCACACGGCTCTTTCATTTATCCATATCCCGTGGCGTGAATATCGGTGTTGGGTG
>CAVDAU010000162.1:0-4800 GCA_963607015.1 Streptococcaceae bacterium | reverse complement strand
ACACCGGTGGGTGACAATAGCCTACGTGTGGGCGGTGATGACCATGGGAAGCGGTACAGCATTCCTCGCCTTTGCCATCGTGTCGCTCTATTTCCTGAGAGGCTGGTATGTCATCTTCTCCGCACCGCTGTTTGTCCTTGCCTATTTCGTCATGGACTATTACGGCAATGAATCCTTTTCGCGTGCGGTGAATGCCACGGAAGCAACCTTGACATTGGACTCCCAGACTGTTATGGATACCGACGGCAGTGCCGCCATGCGTATAAAACCGATGCTGAACACTCTGAAAATTGATTTGTCCGACCCTGATACATGGTTAGGACATGGTTGCGACTACTCTGTCCGTTACGGCTTGTATGCTGATACGAGATACATCGGCAATATCGGGGATTACGGCTTGATCGCATATGTCTTGAGCTGTATCTTCACATACAGTTGTTCCGCGTATTTCCTTTCAATACAGACAATAATGATTACATGTGGCGTCGCCGGATATGCAGTGGGAAATATCTCATATGTATGGGGAATATTGATGATATTTACTTGTGTGAATTATTTTAGACGTAATGGATATGGATTTCAATGTGATGATGAGCAGCAGAGTTAAGTATCTATTGGCTGCACCTTTTTACCCGTTGTTCTTGGCTCACAACAGAAACGGTTTCCTCTCGAGCGAATTGCGCCGTTGGGAGGCAGTGTTGCCTGTGATTAAACAAAAGAAACAATTCTTTGCTTTCATCAGAATGTTCGCGCTGTTCCCTGAATATAGAAATGTGTTTTTCTTCAGAACGGGTTGTCTCGGCTCTTTGCTGAGGAGGCTTGTGCCGTGTGCACAGGATGTACATTTCATCGTTGATTCTGCTGCGGTTGGTGCCGGCTTGGTGTTACAGCATGGCTATTCCACAATGATTTGGCCGGAGAGCATCGGGCTTGATTGCCAGATATGGCACCAGGTGACGATTGGCAGGGCTGTCAATGGGGGAGGGAGACCTGCGATAGGGAATAATGTGAGGATATGTACCGGTGCGATTGTTCTCGGGGAAATCCATGTAGGAGACAATGTGACGATTGGTGCAGGTTCGGTCGTGGTTAAAGATGTTCCGGACAACTGTGTGGTAGTCGGAAATCCTGCACGGATAGTAAAGCGCGATGGAGAAGCGGTAAATCAGAGGTTATGAAGATTGTCTTTATCTTGAGTTCCTGCTCGTTGGCAGGCGGATCGACCAAGTCTTTCTTGTCTTCCTGCGGAGAGTTGGCAAAGAATCCGTCGATGCGGATATGGGTGGTATGTCCCAATAGGGGAGGGGTGTACCGGATGTTGAAGCAAGGAAGAGAATCATCCGGACCTCTGAGTATTCAACCGGAAGACCGGTATGAAGTTGACGATACGCAAGACGGGAGTTCGGGGAAAACTCTGAAGGACAGAGTGGAGACTGTGGCTATCCCTTTGAGGACAAATACCTATCCTCTATATAACAATATGAAAGACGCACTGCTGTTTCCTCTGCGTTTCCTGTTTCATGTCATGATAAACCACATGGCATGCGTCAGACTGCAACGGCTCTGTGAAACGATAGAACCCGATGTCATCTGCACAAACGTGAGCGTTGTGAATATAGGTGAGATTGTGGCCCGAAGGTTGCGTGTTCCACACGTCTATTACATAAGAGAGTATCAGGACAAGGATTTCGGAATGAAAATCATTCCTTCAATCGGGGCTTTCAGGAAACGTCTGAGAGAAGAGCGGACTATTTGCATAACAAGAGGAATTCAGGAATATTTCAACCTGAACGGGAATAATTCAGAGGTGATATACGATGGAGTGAAATATGCAAGAGATGTCGTCTTCAATAAAAACAAGGAACGGTATTTCCTGTTTGTCGGTCGATTGGATGAAGCAAAAGGGGTAAGGCTTGTCTTGGAAGCATTCGCCAAATCAGGCATCACGGAATATAGACTGAAGATTGCCGGTGCGTCACTGTCCATGAAAGACGATTCTAAACTGAAGGAATATGTAAGACAGCTTGGAATTGCGGGAAGAGTAGATTTCTTGGGTGTCCTGCCGAATGTGGACTTGTTGATGAGCCGAGCGACAGCTATAGTTGTGGCTTCACGGTTTGAGGGTTTCGGACGCGTTACAGCAGAAGCCATGTTTAACGGATGTCTTGTCCTCGGCCGTGATGCGGCAGGGACAAAAGAGCAATTTGACAACGGATTGGAATGGACCGGCGGAGAAATAGGAATACGATGGAACACCGTCGAGGAGCTGAAAACAAAGATGGTTGAAATCGCGAACAACGGTATAGAGAAATATTATACTTACATCGAAAGAGGGCTTGAGGCATGCGTGCATTACAGCATTGAACAAAACGGTCGTGAATTGGAGGCTTTTTTCCGGGCAGTCGTTGACCGCAACCCCCGTGTTTAGTTATGAGTACATTGGAAGTGACACTTGCCGTCTGCATGTATAATGCGGAGAGGTACATAGAGGGAACTTTGGAGTGCATAGCGGCACAGACAATGCAGGATTTCAGTCTGCTGATAGTGGACGACTGCAGCACTGACGGGTCTGTCCGATGTGTAGAGAGATTCTTCGGGAAGCATCCACGACAGTATGAGTTGGTCAGGCAGGAAGAGAACCACGGGATAGCCTACGAGCGGGACTTCGCACTGCGCAAGGCACAGACCAAGTATGTCGTGTTCGTCGATGCAGACGACTTCCCGCTGCCGCAGCTGATAGAAAAGGAGTATGAGGCAATAAGCCGCGACCAAGAGCTGACGGCAGTCAGCTCTTGGTCGCAATTTGCTGATGCAAATTGCAACCGCCTGAAAGGCGGGCTTTTCATTGGTGATACCACAAAGGAAGCGTTCATGAAAAGGGCTGCGGCAGGCAAGCGCATCTTCCTGCCGATACAAACCATGTTTGTCAGGGAGGATGCCATCAGGGTCGGAGGATTCAGGTTGGACGGCTTCCCTGAAGGAAAGCCGCGCTACAGGGACTTCTGTGAAGACCTCGACCTATGGACCCGCATGAGCGACCTCTATGTCGAAGGCAAGTGTATCATCGTGCTGCCGGAGGTGCTCTATCTATATAGGAAAGCGGAGGGACTCTCGTCCAACCACTTCAACATGATAATAAAGATGGAGTTCGTGAAGGTCAACGTGCGCCGTCGGCGCAAGGGTCTGCGGGAGCTGACGTTCATCGAATATATGGACTCCATTCCTGCGGAAGAGATGAAGAAACTGCGTCGCGATGCGAAGGTGGCAGATGACCTGAAGAACGGATACTTCTGTCTCAAGGACGGGCAGGTCCTGAAGGGTGTGTGGTTGCTTGTGCGCTCTATACTGGGCAACCCGTCGTATATCTGTGACAAGATAATCAGCAATTCGGGCTTAATAAAGAAGAAATGAGCGAAATATCTGCAAGACACATCACGGAGGTAATCAGCCTGCTCAACGACAGGGCAGACTATGCCGTGCTGAGGAATTTTGAAGGGCTGCCTGACAGGAACAAAAGCCGCGACATAGACATCATCATCACGCGGAGGAGCTTCCGTCGTGTGAACGGGGAACTCGTGAGACTGATAGATGCCACAGGGTGGAAAATCGTCACATACCTGCATAGCGACCGCCTCATCACCTATGTCTGCGCAAGGCAGGAGGGCGGTGCGACCGAGCTGGTGCAGTGGGATTTCTTCATGAACACATCCGTATGGGGCATCCTGCTGATGGATGCCGAGGAGTTCATAGCCCGCAGGGAGTTCAACGGCTTCCTGTATCATGTGGGGGTGGAATGTCAGTTTCTTGACAAGTATCTCTACAATCGTGCCGTGGGCACCAATATCCCGAAGAAATACAGGTGGATGCGCGAGGCCGTGGAGGATAGTGTCTTCGTGAAGACCAAGGTGAAAAGGCTTTACGGCTACAGCACGCTCGCGGCATGCGACGCAGGGCGTCGGCCGTTGCTTGTCATTAAGGCTGCGGCGACAAACATGGTACACCGTCCTCTGAGACTGATGAAGGACATGGCTTGCTTCCTCCGGACTTTTACGGGCAACTACCTGCGCTCATGCACGGGCTTCTCCATCGGCTTCACGGGACCGGACGGGTCGGGCAAGACGACGGTGATAGACCTGCTGATAGAGAACCTCGGGGAGGTCTTCCGCAAGGCACACGTCTATCTGCACTTCCGTCCCATGCTGTTCGGCAACCTCGGGGAGGTGGCACACTCGGTGGGGGTGAAGAAGACGGTGGACCGCAACTATGATGATCCGCATCGTGGAGGGAAGACGGGTGTGCTCAACTCGCTGGCACGACTGGCATACTACTCCGTGGACTATATCGCAGGCTATTTCCTGCGTGTGAAGACGGTGACGCGCATAACAAGGATGGTGGTCTTCGACCGCTACTACACCGACATCATCTGTGACAGCCGTCGCAGCCGCATCTATCTGCCGGTGAGGTTCCTCTACCGGTTCGGTCGCCTCTTCATTCCGTCGCTCGACTATAACATCCTGCTCACTGCCGACAGTGACACCATACTGCGCCGCAAGAAGGAGCTGGACCGCGAGGGCATAGATGCCATCAACAGCAGGATAGACTATCTCGCCACGAAGCCGGGATATTATAAGGTGCTGAACGACGGCACGCCCCAAGAGGCTGTGGACAAAATCCTCCGCATCGTCTTTGAGCGGCAGCACCGCAGGAACATGAAACGGCTGAAAGGGTGAGACAGGACAGGAATGTCGATGTTGGCTTGCCTGAATACACGGTTCTTTCATTTATCCATATCCTGTGGCG
>CAVDAU010000161.1:0-4953 GCA_963607015.1 Streptococcaceae bacterium | reverse complement strand
CCTAAGAACGGGCATCCTTGGAACCCAACGATGGGCATCCATAGAAAGTGCGCGGTGCCGAGAGAGGTACACACGCCACAGGATATGGATATTGGGAATGTACCGCACGATTTAGCGGATTTTTCACGGCGTATGTCAGTGGTTTTTCATACCTTTACGCCTCGTTGGAGGAGTGTCGCACAAAAGCTCCAACGCTTCGCAAGCATGAAAAATAAGAAAAAACATATATATAATGACTTACAAATGGAATTATCTGCCCATTTCAACCGACCAAGCGGAGGAGAGTCAACTGCTGGCTCGGGAATTGGCGATCAGCCCAATCCTGAGTAGGCTTTTGGTGGAGCGCGGCATAGACACCGTCGACAAAGCCAAGAAGTTCTTCAAACCACAGTTGCCCGACCTGCACGACCCGTTCCTGATGAAGGATATGGATCGCGCCGTGGAACGCCTGAACCGGGCAATGGGCAGAAAGGAGCGCATACTGGTGTATGGCGACTATGACGTGGACGGCACCACAGCTGTGTCGTTGGTCTATAAGTTCGTGCAGGAGTTCTACTCCAACATCGACTACTACATTCCCGACCGCTATGAGGAGGGCTACGGCGTGTCCCGCAAGGGCATTGAATATGCTGCACAGACGGGCGTGAGCCTCGTCATCGTGCTCGACTGCGGCATCAAGGCCGTGGAGAGCATCGGCTATGCCAAGACGCTTGGCATAGACTTCATCATCTGCGACCATCACGTGCCCGACGAGGTGCTGCCGCCGGCTGTGGCTGTGCTGAACGCCAAGAGACAGGACAACACCTATCCGTTTGAACATCTGTCGGGCTGTGGCGTGGGCTTCAAGTTCATGCAGGCATTCGCCATGAGCAACGGCATCGAGTTCCACCGCCTGATACCGTTGCTGGATTTGTGTGCCGTGAGCATAGCCTCGGACATCGTGCCCATAACGGGCGAGAACCGCATCCTGGCATACCACGGCCTGAAACAGCTGAACAGCAACCCCAGCGTCGGGCTGAAGGCCATCATAGACATCTGCGGACTGGCAGACAAGGAGATAAGTATCAGCGACATTGTGTTCAAGATAGGGCCGCGCATAAACGCATCAGGCAGGATTCAGAACGGCAAGGAGGCGGTCGACCTGCTGACGGAGAAGGACTTTGCCGCCGCACTGGAGAAGGCGAACCGCATAGACCACTACAACGAGACACGCAAGGATCTGGACAAGAGCATGACCGAGGAGGCCAACCGGATTGTGGACAAGCTGGAAGGGCTGAAGGACATGCGTGCCATCGTGCTGTATAACGAGGCATGGCACAAGGGCGTGATTGGCATCGTGGCATCAAGGCTGACGGAGGTGTTCTACCGTCCCACGGTTGTGCTGACACGTGCGGGAGACCTGGCAACAGGTTCGGCACGATCGGTGTCGGGGTTCGACGTGTATAAGGCTGTGGAGCACTGCCGCGAGCTGCTTGAGAGCTTCGGCGGCCACACGTATGCCGCAGGCCTGTCCATGAAGGTGGAGAACGTGGCAGAGTTCTCACGCCGCTTCGAGGAATATGTGGAGCAGCACATATTGGAGGAGCAGACCAACCCCGTGATTGACATCAATGCCGAGATTGACTTCAGGGACATTACGCCGAAGTTCTTCGCTGACCTGAAGAAATTCAACCCCTTCGGTCCCGAAAATCCCAAGCCCGTGTTCTGCACGCACAACGTGTATGACTACGGCACGAGCAAGGTCGTCGGTCGCGAACAGGAACACATAAAATTAGAGCTGGTCGACAATAAGTCGAGCAAGGTGATGAACGGCATCGCCTTCGGACAAAGCTCAAGCGTGAAGTACATCAAGACGAAACGCTCGTTTGAGATTTGCTACACCATCGAGGAGAACACCCACAAGCGCGGTGAGGTGCAGCTGCAGATTGAAGACATAAAGCCGAGCTGACGCAGCGTGGAGACCAAGGCTGATACGGCAACGTCAGCAGCGGCAGCGACGACAGACTACCTGCCGATACTGAAAGAATACTGGGGCTACGGTTCGTTCCGTGGCATACAGGAAGACATCATACGCAGCATCGGCGCGGGTCGCGACACATTGGGACTTATGCCTACGGGCGGCGGCAAGTCCATCACATTCCAGGTGCCGGCATTGGCTATGGAGGGGTTGTGTCTTGTCATCACGCCACTGATTGCACTGATGAAAGACCAGGTGCACGCACTGCGCAGCAAGGGCATCAAAGCCACGGCCATACACTCCGGCATGAACAGGAACGAGATGCTGACAGCACTCGACAACTGCATCTACGGCGGCTACAAATTCCTGTATATATCGCCCGAACGGCTCGACACCGAGGGCTTCCGCCAGCGGCTGACGCACATGCGCGTGAGCCTGATTGCCGTCGACGAGAGCCACTGCATATCACAATGGGGCTATGACTTCCGCCCCGCATACCTGAAGATTGCCACCGTGCGCAACATGCTGCCGGGGGTGCCGGTGCTCGCACTGACAGCCACAGCCACGCCGGAAGTGGTCGAGGACATACAGAAGCAGCTTCACTTCAGTAAGCCTAACGTGTTCCGCATGAGCTTCGAACGCCGCAACTTAGCGTATGTGGTGCGACGCACCGAGGACAAGGAGGGCGAGATGCTGCACATACTCCGGCGTGTGGGCGGCAGCGCAATCGTATATACACGCAGCCGCAGGAAGACGCGCGAGCTTGCGGAATGGCTACAGAAGAACGACATCAGTGCGACATTCTACCACGCAGGGCTGGACGACGCGACCAAGGACGTGAGGCAGCACGAGTGGCACGCAGACAAGACACGCGTCATGGTGGCCACTAACGCTTTCGGCATGGGCATCGACAAGCCCGACGTGCGTATGGTGATACACGCCGATCTGCCTAACTCCATAGAGGCATATTTCCAGGAAGCCGGCCGCGCAGGACGCGACGGCGGCAAGGCCTATGCCGTGCTGCTCTTCAGCAAGGCAGACCGGACCACCGTGGCACAACGTGTGGACAGCACGTTTCCGCCAAGAGAATACATCCTGAGCGTGTATGAGAAGCTGCAGTACTACTATCAGATGGCTATGGGCGACGGCTTTGGCTGTGTCAAGAAGTTCGACATCAACGACTTCTGCATGAAGTTCCACTTCTTCCCGACGCAGGTGGACAGTGCGCTGAACTTGTTGACGCAGGCAGGCTACATAGAATACGGCGAGGAGATGCGCAGTACGTCGATGATCATGTTCCTGCTGCGCAAGGACGAGCTGTATCGCCTCAACGACGACGACCCCGACAATGAGCGGCTGATACAGTCGATGCTGCGCACATACACCGGCCTGTTTGCCGATTATGTGCCTATACAGGAAGAGCTCCTGTCGGCACGCACAGGACTGGACAGGAACGACATCTACAACAGGCTCCTTGGTCTCTCAAGCCGCCACATCGTGAGCTACATTCCCCGCAACGCTACACCTTATATAATATACGCGCGCGAGCGCGTGGAGCTTCAGGACATCGTGATACCCAAGTCCGTCTATGAGGATCGGCGCGAACGGCTGAAGGCACACATCGATGCCATGCTGGACTATGCCGGCAACGACACGGCCTGCCGCAGCCGGCTGCTGTTGGACTACTTCGGCGAGGACAACCCGCACGACTGCGGACAGTGTGACAACTGCCTGCGCCTGCACAGGCACGACGCGGAGAAAGACCGCAAGGAGTGAGGCGGAAGAAGGCGGGACAGGACATACTTGTGACATAACGAAAACAAAAACGAAGATATATGGGATTTCTATCATCACTATTCGGCTCGGGACGGCAGACGACCGAGCAGCAGCGGGACAAGCAGACAGAGCGGGATTTCGACGTACTGAAGTATGACGGCGTGCGGGCACAGCGCATCCGCCGCTTCGACTATGCACGCAAGTGTTTTGAGGAAGCGTTGCGGCTGAAGGAGGACTACGAGACGCTGGGCTACCTGTCGAGCCTGCTCATAGCCACCAACCACGTCGAAGATGCCGTCGACCCACTGCGGCGCATGATTGAGCTGAAGCCGGAGGTCACGGATGCTCACAACACCCTCGGCAACGTCTATTACATCCTTGAGAACTACACCGACATGGAGCGTGTGCTCGACGAGGCTCTCGCCGTAGCACCGGACAATGCCCGTACACACTACATCATGGGCAAGGCAAAGCGGTCGCTTGGCAAGGCCGACGAAGCCATAGCGCACCTGACGAAGGCCATCGGCCTACAGGAGTCCTTTGCCGACGCACTCCTGCTGCGTGGTGAGATATATGCCGACAAGGGGGATCATGCCGCTGCGCTTGCCGATGCAGAGGCTGTGCTGTCCATATCCGACGGCGACGAGAACGCCATGATGCTGAAGGCGCACGTCATGTCGCAGACCGGCAGGACGGAGGAAGCCGAGCAGGCATACCGCAGTGTGCTGGATGCCAATCCATTCAACCGACAGGCATACACCGACCTTGCACGGCTGCTGACGGCACAGCAACGCCATGACGATGCCACGGCACTGCTGTCCGAAGCCATCGACCTCAGTCCCGACTTCGCAGAGGCATACAGCGAGAGAGCCGCCATCCGCAGGCTTATCGGTGACGAAGCGGGTGCGGCGAGCGATGAGGAGACGGCACAGAAGCTGTTGGCAGCGGCAGCCGACAATGCCGATGCCGCCATGCCCGACGCTTCGCAGTCCGTCAGGAAGACCGACATCCTCGGACTGTGAAAAAATGAACTAATAGTTCGATGCCACTTGAACTAATAGTTCATTGGCACTTGAACTATTAGTTCGTTGGAACTTGAACCCATAGTCCGTTTTTCAATGGACACCATAGGACGTTATACGCTGTGGCGCATGGTGTCCATGTCCTGTGGCGTGGGTAGCACAAAAACAAGTCTGTTCACTTCCGTTTACTATCTGTTG
>CAVDAU010000160.1:0-4954 GCA_963607015.1 Streptococcaceae bacterium | reverse complement strand
GAGCTACCTATACAGGCGAAATCAAGGGACGCAAGCCCAACGGCACGGGACGCACCGAATTCAAGAATGGCGATGTCTACGAAGGCGAATACGTCAAGGGAAAGCGCGAAGGCTACGGAGTCTACACCTTTGCCGACGGGGAGAAGTATGAAGGCCAATGGTTCCAGGACCGGCAGCACGGCAACGGGATATTCTATTTCCTGAACAACAACCGCTACGACGGCATGTGGTATCAGGACTATCAGCAGGGCGAGGGGACGATGTACTACTACACCGGCGACACCTACGTCGGCTCATGGGAAGCCGACAAGCGTGAAGGCCACGGAGTCTACACATGGAAGAACGGCTCGAGCTACAACGGCGACTGGAAAGCCGACAAGAAGGACGGTACGGGTGTCTTCGTGTGGAACGACGGCAGCAAGTATTCCGGACAGTGGAAAGCCGATATGCGCGACGGCGAAGGAACATTCGAATACATCAACGGCGACAAGTATGTGGGGCAGTGGAGTGCCGACGTGCAGAACGGAAAGGGAATCTACTACTTCAACACCGGCGACCGCTATGAGGGCGATTACGTCGACGGCGAACGCACAGGTTCCGGCATCTACACCTATGCCAACGGCAACAAATACGTGGGAGAGTTCAAGACCGGCACCCAGGACGGACAGGGAACATTCACGTGGGAGACGGGAGCCGTCTATGAGGGGCAGTGGAAGGACAACCAGCGATGCGGCACGGGCACCTACAGATGGAACAACGGCGATGTCTATGAGGGCGAGTGGAAAGACAACACCTTCAACGGCGAAGGCTCTCTGACGCTTGTCGACGGCACGAAATACAAGGGCGGCTTTGTCAACGGAAAGGAAGACGGCAAAGGTGTCAGGATAGACAAGGACGGCACACGCTTCGACGGATCGTTCAAGGAAGGCAAGAAAGACGGACCTTTCGTCGAGACAGACAAGGACGGGAAGGTGATACGTCAGGGCACTTTCCGCATGGACGTCTTGCAGAACAACTAAATCTTTCCGAGTATCTTGTCCATCACCCAGTTCGTGAGCGTCGCGCTCTCGCCGTTACATTCGCAGACCGACTTCCCGAGCAGATGATCCACGACAGACTGTATCAGCGGCTGCTGGACATACGTTGGGTTCTCGACGCTGATTTCCTGTCGGCTGTCCTCGGTGTGTAGCGTTATAGGCTCATAGGTGTAGACCGAGAAGCACAGCGTCCCCTTGTTGCCGATCACCTCTATGCGGTCTTCCTTCGCCGAATCCTGTGCCATGAAGCACCACGAACCACTGCCCACCAATCCGCTTTCAAACTTGAAGCATCCGCTGATGGTGTCCTCGACCTGATACAGTCCGCCACGGTTGCTCTTGAATCCCGATGCTTCGAGAATCAGTCCGAAGATGTGCTGGATCATGTCTATCTGATGCGGCGCAAGGTCGTAGAAGTAGCCCCCGCCGGCAATGTCGGGTTGCAGACGCCAGGGATGTATGTTCCTCTTGTAGTCCAAGTCGCGTGGCGGCACGGCAAAGCGTATCTGGATATTCATCACGTTGCCTATCGCTCCGTCGTCTATCAGCTGCTTCACCTTCAGGAAGTAGGGCAGATAGCGGCGGTAGTATGCCACGAAGCAGGGCACTCCCGTCTCCTCCGATATGCGGTTTATGCGGCAGCACTCCTCGTAGGTCACGGCCATAGGCTTCTCGATATATACCGGCTTTCCGGCTTTCATGGCCATGATGGCATAGGTGGCGTGCGAGGATGGGGGAGTGGCGATGTAGACGGCATTCACGTCGGGGTCGTTCACCAATTCCGATGCGTCGTCATACCATTTCGCGATGCCGCGCTCTTCGGCATACGCCTTTGCCTTATTCATGTCGCGGCTCATCACTGCCTCCACTTCAGAGTTCTCAATCTTCTGAAATGCCGGTCCGCTCTTGTATTTGGTCACTTCGCCGCAACCAATGAACCCCCACTTTATCTTCTTCTCTGCCATATCTCCCTGAGTGCGCCTTTAGTCTATATACATATATATATAATGTAAACGGACTGCTAAGATAGCGATTTTACTCCGTGCCGTCGTCCTCATCCATGTCATCTTCGTCCATGCCGTCATCGTCGAAATCCATGTCTCCCCAAAACACCGGCTGCGTGAAGTCTTCAAGTTCCCTGCGGTCTTTCTTCGTGGGGCGTCCTGTGCCTTTGGCGCGGTTCACGAATCCGCTTATCTTGCTCATCTCAAGAATCTCCATCTGGTCCGGAGCCGTGATGTTGTCGATCATCTCCGGCACCAACTTGGCTCCCACGCGCTTCTCTATGGCTTGCCTGATGCGGAAGGTGTATGTGATTGGCGGCTTGCGCACGCCGACCTCGTCGCCCTCCTTCACGGTGTGTGCGGCCTTGGCCTGTGCACCGTTCACGCTGATGCGTCCTTTCTTGCATGCTTCTGCGGCGGCACTGCGTGTCTTGAACAGCCTCACAGCCCACAGCCATTTGTCCAGTCTTGCCGTTGCCATCTCTCTCTCTGCCTCCTGCCGTTTATTTTTATTTCTTGTTGAATTGGTTCATCGTCAGCGTCAGCCCTGCCAGGCAGAAGCTCTTTATCACTTCTCCTGCCATGTCCATGCGTTCGGGCAGAACCGTCCAATCCTCATCGCTGAAGTGTCCCAGCACGTAGTCCACCTGTCCTCCGCGCGGGAAGTCGTTTCCTATCCCGAAGCGCAGGCGTGCATAGTTCTCCGTGCCGAGCGTCGCCGTTATGTGCTTCAGTCCGTTGTGTCCGGCATCGCTGCCCTTGCCTTTCAGGCGCAGTGCTCCCACCGGCAGTGCCAGGTCGTCCACCACAATCAGCAGGTTCTCCACCTGTATGTTCTCCTTCTGCATCCAGTAGCGCACGGCGTTGCCGCTCAGGTTCATGTATGTCGACGGCTTCAGCAGCACAATCTGCCGTCCCTTTATCGAGACGCTGTTCACGAAGCCGTAGCGGCGGTCCTGCCATTCGGGCGCATTGTTCTTCTCCGCGAAGCGGTCCACAATCATGAACCCCGTGTTGTGGCGTGTCCTGTCATATTCCGGACCGATGTTTCCCAACCCGACAACCAAGTATTTCATATATATATTTCTCCTTCTCCTTGCTCTTGTGCTTTGTCCGTGTGTGTCTGTGTGTGCCGGTATGCGTACCAACATTTAATGCGGATTATGCAGCCTTTTCTCGTCGGAGCCTGCAATCTCGGGCATCCGCAGCTGCGCTAATCCGCATTAAAATCCTTATGTGTGTGTCTGTCTCTCCCCGTTCTCTCTTGCGACAGAGGGAGGCAGTCATACTCTCTTCTCTCTTACTTCGCAGCCTCGGCAGCGGCAGCAGCCGTCTGGCGTGTGGCGTTCACGGAGCAGATGACAGCCGACTTCGGGTTGATCAGCTCCAGACCCTCGAAGCTCAGGTCTGCAACCTTCTTCGACTTGCCGAGCTTCAGGTCGGTGATGTCTATGTCGAGTCTCTCGGGAATCACGTTGTAGAGAGCCTTGACCTTCAGCTTGCGCATGCTCTGCTGCAGCTTGCCGCCGCTCTTCACGCCTTCTGCAAGACCCACGAGCTTCAGCGGAACCTCCATCACGATTGGCTTCTCCTCGTTGATCTCCAGGAAGTCGATGTGCAGGATTGTGTCCTTCACGGGGTGGAACTGGATGTCCTTGAGGATTGCGTTGTGCTTCTCTCCGTCGATGAAGAGGTCTACCACGTAGATGTGGGGAGTGTAGATGAGCTTGCGCACATCCTCAAACGCAACGGAGAAGTTGATGTTCTTCTCTCCGCCGTAGATCACGCACGGGATGTTGTTCTGTCGGCGCAGTGCCTTCAGTGCGCGTGTCTGGTCGCATGAACGCTCTGCAATGGCTCTCGATGTGCCCTTCAATTCAAAACTTTTCATTTCCTTTTTTACTGTTTTTGTGTTACTCTGAAATTAAGTTGTCTCTGTTGCTTAATTCACCATCACACGGTGTGCTCTCTCTTTGCACAACACTATGCGTCGCAAAAAAGCGGTGCAAAGGTACGGATTTCCCTCTAAGCTGCAAGCGTTTGCCGCTAAAAATCAATGTCAATCTTTATGTCGCCGTTGCCTTCGCTGTCTGCGCCGTGGCTGTCCGTGCCGCTCTCCGCCTTGTGCTTGTCGCCGTCGTTGTCGCGGCTGTAGCGGAATGTCTCCGTCTCGGGCTGCGACTCCTTGATGTAGTTCACGGCTGTGTTCAGGCTCTGCATGAACCTGTCGAAGTCCTCATGATAGAGGAATATCTTGTGTTTCTCGAAGCTCACCTGTGCGTCGCCGTCGTCGCCGCCGGTCTTCCTCTTGCTCTCCGTTATCGCTAAGAACAGCTCGTCCTTGCGGTTTCTCTTGACGTCGAGGTAGTAAATCCGTTTCCCTGCCTTCACCGTCTGTGAGAACACAATCTCCTTGTCAGCCGTGTCGGCAGAGCCTTTTCTCTTGTAGTCTTCCATCTTCTTTCCTGTCCGTATATTGTAATACGGACTTCAAATTTGGCCATTTTATTTCTTCTGTCAAAAGAGAAAGCGGAAATATTCTCCTCACTGTGCTTTGTTTGATTGTTTTTCCGTACCTTAGCACCCACGGATAGGGCGAGGCTCTCTCCGCATGCAACAATCATGAGTAACAAGAACAAAGAACATTGATGACATGAGAACATCTATTCCTTTCTTCGCGGCCGCAGCTCTGATGACGATGGCTGCATGCAGCGATGATGAGGCTATTGGGGGGGGGTAATGATAACCTGCTGCGCCTGAGCACAGTAAACACCATCTCCGAGACCCGCGCAACCGGCACTGATAAGGAACTTCAGCTCGAACAGTTTGCAAGCGGTTCAGAGGTAGCCATCTTCCTTGTGGAGGATGTGAAGGGCACAGCCACGGCTTCAGGAACCAATGTCACCACATACA
>CAVDAU010000159.1:0-4963 GCA_963607015.1 Streptococcaceae bacterium | reverse complement strand
CCCCCGGACTGCGGTCGCTTCGCTTCCTTAGTCCGGGGTTAGGCAAAAATGTGCCGAGGCACCACGGCATGAGTGGACATCATGCAGGACAGCCTCGGAGAGGCTGATTTCATGCATAGCCCCGGACTGTAGGGGAGCGGAGCGACCCCAGTCCGGGGTACAAGACGCACCCCAACTATGTGCGCGGAGGCACACACGCCATAGGACATGAAACCCAAAACTCTCGGGGCGATGATATGTCGGGTTATGTCTCTCGGGGAGAGAAGACGCGGTTCAGGTCGTCGAGAATCCACCGGTAGAGGAAGATGCCGTTGAAGGAGACGGACTTGCGCAGCACGGTCTCGACGGGCAGTGCGCTGTTCTCATAGCCTGCCAGCTCATTGGCACGCTGCGTGGCGTGCATGGACTTGCGCTTTATCAGGTCTTCCTGCTCGCGGCGCAGGGCGGTGCAGACGGGCGTGAGCAGCCTCATGACCACGTTGTCCATGATGTGATGGCCCTGCATATACAGGTAGACGTTCTGCGGTGCGACGCCGAGGCGTGCAAGGCTCTGTCCGAACCCGTCCATGTCGGCGGCATAGTGGGGGAAGCGTCGTTCCCAGTAGGAGACGGCATTACGCACGCGGTACGCCAGGTTGTCGAGCGTCTGCCCCGGGGTCTTGATGCTGACATCGTGTATCAGCGTGTCGTCGTTGAACCGCTTCATGGGGAAGGTCTTGAAGTCGCCGTGACGGTAGAAGTACATGTGCCACACGAAGAGCGGATAGACAATCTCCGAATAGCGCGTCATGAACGCCTCGAAGTCGAAGATGCGGCGGTCGTTGAGCGTGGCAGCCACGCAGGCGGCATGCAGCGAGGCAGGGTTGCACATATAGTTCTCTATGGCGTAGGTGTAGGTCTGGAACACGTAGTCGCTCCCCATCAGCTGCCGTGAGGAGTCGGTGCTGCCCTGCATGAGGAAGTCGTAGTCGCTGTCGACGCAGGCTATGAGGTTCTGCCCCAGCTGTGCACTGCCGAGGCTGCTCATGAGGACGGTCTTCTTGCCGTGCTGTAGCGTCTTGGTGGACGGCAGCATGATTTCAAAATAGCGGCTCTCGTCCTCATACTGCGACAGCACGCTGCGCCAGAAGCAGATGTCGTCATAGCTCTCCACATACGCCACGATGCGTCGACGCTTCTTGCGCGGTGACATGCGCCGTGCCGCTTCGAGATATTGCGAGGTGAGGTTATGGCGCAGGTATTTCGACATGGTGCTTCGCTCCTCTCTCTCTGCCCTTATTGTCCCTGTCCGCTGTCGGTGGTGATGTCGCTGACCTCGGTGACGGCATCCATCCAGCCGTGCATGATCACCGCCGGCGAGTGCGTGGTGAGGATGAGCTGCATCTGCGGGTTCAGCTCGCGTATCATGCCGATGAGCTGCTCCTGCCACTCTATGTGCAGCGATGCCTCCGGCTCGTCCATGAAGAGGACACTGTGTTCTCCGGAGCGCAGCAGGGCGGTGAGCAGGATGACGAGCATGTGCTTCTCGCCGGCAGAGAGCCGGTATGCCGAGATCTGCTCGCCGAACTGGAGGAAGCGCAGGTCGTTGCTGCTGCGGTCGATGGTCTTGCCTGTGTAGCTGAAGAGGCGGTCTGTCATGTCCTGGAACCGCGTCTTCGGCTCTGCCAGCTCCGGTGCCTTGGCACGCCGATCCGCGTCGCCGCTGCTGAGCAGGGCAATCATCCTGTTGCCGATGTTGACCTGATAGTCCAGGTAGCGGCGTTGCAGCAGATAGAGCTGCCAGTCCATCTCCGAGTGGACGCGCGGGTCTGCCATGTGTGCCGTGAACTCGCCCTGCACCAGCGGACGGTCATAGCTGCGCACCACATCGAACGGGATGTAGGTGGCTTCAGGATTGTCAAACCACACCTGCACGCCGTCAGTCCCGTTGTTCTGTACGCGCCCCATGGTCTGCTCGAGGTATGACACCGAGCGGTTTATGATGGTGGTCTTGCCCATGCCGTTCAGTCCGCTGAGGATGTTCACGTCGGGACGCAGGTCCCACGCAATGTCATAGCGGTTCCACAGGTGGTGAATCTCTATGCGCTTGATGTATGATGCCGGAATGTCCATGTGTGCGTGTCATTTCTTGAGGTCACTGAAATAGGTGTCGAGCAGACGCTTGGCAGCCATGAACGAGGTCACGCTGCCCTGTAGCACGCGCTGCTCCTCTTCCCGGAGCATGGACTCGATATTCGGGTCGTGATAGAAGCTGTCGCGCAGGTGCTCGTGGATGGTCTCATACATCCAGTACTTGCTCTGCTCGTTGCGGCGGTAGTCGAAGTAGCCGTTCAGCTTCACGAAGTCGATGTAGCTATATACCATGTCCCAGATTTCCTTGATGCCGATGCCGTAGAACCCCGAGTAGGTGAGCACCTGCGGTGTCCAATGGCTCTCAGGCTCGGGGAACATGTGGAGTGCCGTGCGGAACTGCGACGCTGCCTGCTTGGCACGGTCGATGTTGTCGCCGTCGGCCTTGTTGATGACGATGCCGTCGGCCATCTCCATGATGCCGCGCTTGATGCCCTGCAGCTCGTCGCCGGTGCCTGCCAGCTGAATCAGCAGGAAGAAGTCGACCATGGAGTGACATGCCGTCTCGCTCTGTCCCACGCCCACGGTCTCGACGAATATCTTGTCATATCCCGCAGCCTCACACAGAATGATTGTCTCGCGCGTCTTGCGTGCCACGCCGCCGAGGCTGCCTGCCGCAGGGCTGGGGCGTATGAAGGCATCGGGGTGCATGGCGAGCTTCTCCATGCGCGTCTTGTCACCGAGGATACTGCCCTTGGAGCGTTCGCTGCTGGGGTCGATGGCGAGCACTGCCAGCTTGCCCTTGTACTTGTCGAGCACATAGGTGCCGAACACGTCGATGGACGTGCTCTTGCCCGCACCGGGCACGCCGCTTATGCCCACGCGTATGGAGTTGCCGGCATAGGGCAGGCATTTCTCTATGACCTCCTGTGCCATTGCCTGGTGTTCGGGCAGGAGGCTCTCGGTGAGGGTGACGGCACGGCTCAGCGTCGTCACATCGCCCTTGAGTATGCCCTCGACAAATTCTGCCACGGAGAGCTGACGCTTGCGTCCGTTGTGCCGGTGGTATGGGTTCACTATCGGTGCAGCCTCAACACCGGCGTTGACCGTCAGGCCTTTGTACTCTGCATTGTTCTCTGGATGTTCCATAAGACTTTATACATATATATAATATTATGGTGGTGTGTCTATCCGACCTTGATCTTTATCATCACCTTGGGACGGCGGTAGTCGGTGGTGACCATCAGCACCTCAAGCGGCTCCCTGCCGTCAGTTATGTCGCGTTTGTTGACGGTGATGCGCAGGCGCGTGCTCTCGCCGGGCTGCAGCAGGTTCTTCTTCAGCGACACGTTGGCAGCCTTGTCCATGACCTGCACGCGCGGGATATAGAGCGGCATCTCGCCCGTGTTGCTGACGGTGATGTCATAGCGTGCCTTGCTGCGGCTCTCCAACAGCGTGCCCATGTCCACAAGGGTGTCGCTGACCTGTATGACGGCGGGGTGCATGCGTTCCTGCTCCGTCATGGCGGAGAAGTCGGGCAAGAGCAGCACGCTGACGGGTATCTCATTGCCGTCGCCCACCTTGTCGCCGGTGAAGCGCGACAGGTAGGCTACGGATTCTGTCAGGCCGTAGTCGCTCAGGCGGTCGGAGTGAAGCGTCAGCGTGATGTCGGCACGTTCGCCCCTGCCTATGACCGGAGGGTCTGCCGTCATGCTGACGTAGCGCGGCAGGTGCATGATGACAGGCTCATACGAGTTGCTGCCCTGATTGGCAACGCTGATGTGCATCGTCGGCTGCTGTCCCCTCATGACATCGCGGAACACGATGGCAGCGGTGTCGAGGCGTATGTCGCCTATCAGGTGCGGATGTGTGCGGCTGAAGTCGGTGACGTGCTCGAGCACCTGACCCGTGAAGTGCAGGTATCTGACGTGCGGTTCGGCATTGCTGTAGACGGCCACGGACTTACGGAACTGCCCCAGTGCCTCGGCGTCGAAGGTCACGCTGATCTGTCCGTTGCCGCGCGGTGCTATGGGTGTGTCCGTCCAGCGTGCCACGCTGCAGGCACAGTCAGGCTCGACGGCGTTGAGCACCAGTGCCGACGACCCCGTGTTGGTTATCGTGTAGTTTATGGTGACAGGCCGTTTCCACTCCACCTGTCCCAGGTCCTGCGTCTCCTCGTTGGGCTTGAGCTGCGGCTGTGCCATCACCGCCGCTGTTGCGGCAATGAGCAGGCACACCAAGGCTGTTATCTTTCTCGTCATCATAAGACAAAGGTATGCCTTTTTCCCGCCACGGCAAAACTTTTTGTTTTCGGTGTGTCCGGGGTGCCGGAACTTTTCATTAGATTTGCGACAACAAGGGCAACTACGATGAGCGACAACAGAGACATAAGATGGCTGCAGCGTTATGACAATTTCCATCGTGCATGCAGCAGGCTGAACGACGTGACCGATGCGCACGAGCTTTCCGCATTGACCGAATTGGAGCAGGAAGGACTTGTCCAGCGTTTTGAATACACGTTCGAGCTGGCATGGAAGACCATGCAGGACCTGCTGGAGTACAAGGGATACGAATTTGTCAAAGGGCCGAACGGCACGATAAGGATGGCACTCGAAGACGGGTTGGTGACAGACCATGACGGGTGGCGACGGATGGCGCGTGCAAGAACCATGTCCTCACACACGTATGACGAAGAAGAGGTGGAGACGATTGTGGAAGACATCTTCCGTGTCTATGCCGCACTGCTGTCGCAGTTGGATGCCGTCTTTGAGGAAGAGAAGAAACGCCTTCTCGGCACCGAATAAACACACACTTGTGCCATAATTGGAAGCGATATGAGCATCAACAAACTTAAAGTGGTGTTGACAGAAGAAGCACAAGCCTTTTTGGATGC
>CAVDAU010000158.1:0-4985 GCA_963607015.1 Streptococcaceae bacterium | reverse complement strand
GGTCTTTGACTATGAGGGAGGGGATATGTGTGTGCGGAGAGTCTCTCCGCACGCGGCATCACTGCTTGGCGATGCGCCTGATCTGCTCCTTGCCCTTGACGATGATTTCTTTGTTGCGCTGGGCTATGCCGTCGAAGAACTCTTCGTTGACCTGCCTCAGTCCGCTGATGACCTCCTGTGCGCGTTCCAGCATGTTGGGGTCTTTTGTCTCGTTGGGGGCTATGACGCGCAGTCCGGCAGGCACTATGCTGACGGCGATGTCGCTGCCTGTCATCACGGGTTCGCCGTCATAGTGCACCACGCCTTCCTTCCGGCGGGCTATGCGCAGGCTCTTGCAGCGCAGGGTCTTGATGTGGCTGTTCTGGTCGATGGTCTTGGTGAATAGCTGCAATGCCAGTTCCGGCACATCGAGCGGCGTGAACGGTTGCAGGACGGTGACATCGAGCAGTCCGTCGGTCAGCGTGGCTTTCGGGGCTATGTAGGCGTTGTTGCCATACTGTGCCGCATTGCCGCAGGCGATGAGGAACGCCTTGTAGTGCTCCGTGTTGCCGTCGACGGTGAGCTCGTAGGTCTCCGGCTTGTAGTTGAGGCTCTCCTTGAGTGCCTGCTCGATGTAGGTCAGGGGGCCGCGCTTGCCGGCCTGTGCGAACTTGAGGCTGACAAAGGCATCGAAGCCCACGCCGCAGGTGACGAAGAAGTCGTGGTCGTTGATGCGCCCGTAGTCGATGCTCTCTATCTGTCCCTCGTTGATGGTGTCGATGGCCTTGCGTGTGCTCATGCCTATTTGCAGATGGCGTGCCAGTCCGTTGCCTGAGCCGCAGGGGATGATGCCGAGGGCTGTGCCGGTGTGGACCAGCGAGCGTGCCGTCTCGTTGACCGTGCCGTCGCCGCCAACGGCAACTACGGCAAACACGCCGTCCCGGGCGCACTGCGCAGCTATCTCCGTGGCATGGCCTGCATATTCGGTCTCGCGTATCTCAAAGGTGTATTTTTGCCGGTCAATGCCCTCGTGCACCGCCTGAAGCACAGAGTCCTTGCCCTGTGTGCCCGAGGCGGGATTGACCACAAACACTATGTGATGCTGCTTGTTGTTGCTGTCCATCGGCAGTCTGTTCCTGTGGTGGCTTCCTTACTTGCGTCCGCCCTGCTGTTGGCGTTGCTTCAGCTCTTCCTGCTGCTTCTGCATGGCCTCGAGGCGTGCGGCAAAGCCTGTCTTGCGCATCTCCTTTGCCGTCTTCTTGTTTGCTTCGAGCTGTGCCAGGAGCTTCGTGTCGTCAGTGAGGCGGCGCATGACAATCATCGTCACGACGCTGATGAGCGTGCTGAGGAAATAGTAGTAGTTCAGTCCGGCGGGGTAGTCGTTGAGGACGAACAGGAAGATCACCGGCATGAGGTAGTTGACCCACTTCATGGCTGCCATCTGCGGATTGGCTCCCGTGTCCTGCATCTTCATGGTGTACGTCATATACATCAGGTTGGTGACGGTCATGAGCAGGCAGAAGAGGCTCAGGTGGTTGCCGAGGAACGGTATGTTGAACGGGAACGTCAGGATGGCATCATAGGTGCTGAGGTCGTCTGCCCAGAGGAAGCTCTGCTGGCGCAGCTCGATGGCACTCGGCACGAAAAGGAACAGGGCCATGAGTATGGGGAACTGTATGAGCATCGGCAGACAGCCTCCCATGGGGCTGACGCGGTATTGGCTGTACAGGGTCATTATCTCCTGCTGCTTCTTCATGGCGTCGGCATCGTTGGGATACTTCCGGTTTATCTCGTCGACCTTGGGCTTCAGTGCCTTCATCTTGGCACTCGATATGAAGGTCTTCCATGTTGCGGGGAAGACAACAGCCTTGACGATGAGCGTCATGAACAGCAGCACCAGTCCCATGCCCATGCCAAGACGCGACAGCCAGTCGAACACGTTGATGGTGAAGAACTGGTTTATCCAGCGCACGACAGGCCATCCAAGATAGACCAGGCGGTTCAGATCCCAGTCGTTGTGGCTGCCGTCGTCGAGCGAAGACAGTATCTTGTAGTGGTTGGGACCGTAGTACATGTGCAGCTTCGTAGGCTTGGCTCCCGTGGGGTCGAAAGCGGCGTTCATCTCTGACGAGTAGCTCTTGATGTATCCGCTGCCGCGCTGTTCCAGTGTCGAGCTGACCTTGGTGTCGCGGAAACCGTCGTCGCTGATCATGACAGCAGAGAAGAACTGGTTCTTGAAGGCAACCCACGTGACAGGAAACTCTATCTCCTCACTGTCCTCATTGCTCGAGGCAGACAGGTTGTCGATGCCGTCTTCTTCGGTCTTGTATGTCAGCTCGGCCAGGCGGTTCTCATAGGTGTAGCCCTTCTCTATCTGGCGTGCACGCTCGCTCCATTCAATGTCGATGTGGTCATTGCTGCGTGCCAGCTTGCCGTCCATGCCGACGGCGCGTATGTCAAGGCTGACGAGATAGGAGTCCGTGCCGGACAGCGTGTAGGTGAAATCCACATAGCCGGATGCGTCGGCGGAGAGGCGCATGGTCACGGAGCTGTCTGACTGCTGCACGGGCGTGAAGTAGTAGTCTGTGGTCTGGAAGATGTCGCGTGCGTTGTACATAAGGAAGTTGAGCGACGCATCCTCGCCCTCAAACAGGCTCACGGGTGTGGTCTTGTCCTGCTCCTTATAGTCCTTCAGCACGACCTGCCACGGGGCACCGCCCTTGGTGCTCAGCGTAAGTGCCAGTACGTCATTCTCGATGGTGACGTGGCTTTCGGTGCCTGTCGTCGCACCGAAGAACAGCGACGTGGAGTCACGGCGTGCATCGGCAGCGCGTTCGTTGGCCAATGCCGCCTCGGCCTTAGCCTTCAGGTCGGCGTTGCGCTGTTCCACCTGCGCTATGGAGTCATAGTAACGTTGCTGTGCCTCTAACTGCTCTTGGCTGGGACGGCTCAGGAATGTGAACACAATCAGCACCAAGGCAATGAGCACCAACCCGGTTATGGTGTTTTTATCCATCTTGTTTCTTCTTTTCTCTTTTTACGTTTTTCGTGTTGTTGTGACGAACCTTTAATCCGTGGACACAGGTATGCGGACACGTTGCCCGTCTTCATTCGGCAGCCTCACTGCCCTGTGCTTCGTTGGCAATCGCTGCCTTGACAAACGACAGGAACAGAGGGTGGGGACCAAGCACCGTACTGCTGTATTCCGGATGGAACTGCGTGCCTACGAACCAGCGCAACTGCGGTATCTCGACAATCTCCACCAGTCCCGACTCGGGATTGGTGCCGGTGCACTGCATGCCCGCATCTTCATACCTCTGCTTGTAGTCGTTGTTGAACTCATAGCGGTGGCGATGGCGTTCCTGCACGCACTCTTTGCCATAGGCCTCATAAGCACGCGATCCTTTGCGGATATGACATTCGTATGCACCGAGACGCATGGTGCCGCCCATGTTCGTCACGGCTTTCTGTTCCTCCATGAGGTCAATCACGTTGTGGGATGTCTTGCTGTCCATCTCGCTGCTGTTGGCATCGCTGTAGCCCAGCACGTCGCGTGCAAACTCCACCACCATCATCTGCATGCCGAGGCAGATGCCGAAGCACGGGATGTTGTTCTCGCGTGCATAGCGTATGGCAACAATCTTCCCCGGTATGCCGCGGTCGCCAAAGCCGGGACCGATGAGTATGCCCGCCTTGCCGCATAGCTGCTCTGCCACGTTGCTGCTGTCGAGACGTTCGCTGTTGACGAAGTCGACCTTGACCTTGCGGTCGTTGTATGTTCCTGCCTGCGACAGTGCTTCGCGTATGGACTTGTAGGCATCCTGCAAGTCATACTTGCCCACCAGCGCGATGTGCAGTGCCGGACTTTCCTCTGCCTTGATGCGCCGTTTCAGGAATGCTTTCCATGAGTCCAGCTCAGGCTCGCCGCTGAAAGGCACACCCATCTTGTTCAGGATGGTCTCGTCGACATGCTGTGCGTGCATCTGCATTGGCACCTCGTAGATGCTCGGTGCGTCGAGGCTCTCGATTACGGAATTTTCGTCGACGTTGCAGAACTGCGACACCTTCCGGCGCACGCTGGCATTTATGGAATGTTCGGTGCGGAGCACGATGATGTCAGGCTGTATGCCGACACTCTGCAGCTCCTTGACCGAATGTTGCGTGGGCTTTGACTTCAACTCTCCTGCTGCGGAAAGATATGGCACGTAGGTGAGGTGCACGTTGAGGGCATTGCGTCCCAGCTCCCACTTCATCTGTCTGATGGCCTCGAGGAAAGGCAGTGACTCGATGTCGCCGCATACGCCGCCGATTTCGCAGATTATGAAGTCATACTCCTTGCCGTCCTTCATGCGGATGGAGCGTTTGATTTCGTCGGTGATGTGCGGGATGACCTGCACGGTACGTCCCAGGTAGTCGCCACGGCGTTCCTTGTCAATCACGGTCTTGTAGATCTTGCCCGTGGTGAAGTTGTTTGCCTTCGATGTGTGGATTTGCAGGAAACGTTCGTAGTGTCCCAAGTCAAGGTCGGTCTCGGTGCCGTCGGCTGTGACGTAGCACTCTCCATGCTCGTAGGGCGACAGCGTGCCCGGGTCTATGTTCAGATACGGGTCGAATTTCTTGATTGTTACCCTGAAGCCCCTGGCCTGTAGCAGTTTGCCGATTGACGAGGAAATGATGCCTTTGCCCAATGAGGAGGCAACGCCACCGGTGACGAAGATATATTTTGTTTCGCTCACAGTAATACTGTTTTTATGTGTTATTTTACGATTGCAAACATTAAAGCGCAAAAGTAGGCAAAAAACCGCTGATGAGCCAATGGCGGCTGAAAATTTTCAATCCTCTTGCCGTGGGGTGAAAGCAAGACTTTTACTTTCCATATATGCAAGTCTGTTCACTTCCGTTTACAAACTGTTTACTAACCGTTCAGAAACCGTTCAGAAAAAGCCCGTTTCTGTTCAGAAATCTTCACTTCTGAACAGTTCCGTTCAGTAATTCCGTGTTTGCCC
>CAVDAU010000157.1:0-5157 GCA_963607015.1 Streptococcaceae bacterium | reverse complement strand
GCCATTTCAAACATAAGCGTAGAAGTCAGAAGTCATATCCTGTAGCGTGTGTACCTTTCCGAGGGTGCGAGGCACACTTATAAGCCTTATTTCACCAAGTAAGTATATCTTCTGTGGAGCGGAGGCTTATTGCCATCAAATTGCTGCCAAAATGTGGCGAGGAACCATGTGAGAGATTACTTCTCATACCCCTCATAGTAATAGCTCTGCTCTATGCCCTTGGATATCACCTCGCGGTTGTCCGTGTCGGGAGTGAGGTTCTGCGAGAGGAGATAACGCAGTTCGAGGTCGTTGACGGGTGAGCGTTCCATGGCCGAGAGGTATTGGTCCTTGTCCACATATTGCCAGTTGACGACCTTGCCAAGCGAGCGTTTGAGCATCATGTCGAGCCAGATGCGGGTGGAACGGCCGTTGCCTTCCATGAAGGGATGACACACGTTCATCTCGACATACTTCTCTATGATGTGTTCAAAGGTGTCTTCGGGCAGCTTCTCCACGGCAGCGAGGGCGGCTTCGAGATAGAGTGAATTGGCAAAACGGAAACTGCCCTTGGCGATATTCTTGTCACGGACAACACCGGCAAAAGGATACAGCCCCTCAAACAGATAACGGTGTATCTGCTGAAGACCGGCCGTTGTCCCGACAGGAACCTTATCTATGTCGCCCGATTCAAAGAGGCGACGGGCATTCATCAATGATTGTTCGTCTATTTCCTTCGTCGTCATAATCTGTTGAATTGAAATTGCCATTGCAGCAAGGCAGCGGGACACTTTCTGTCTGTTGCCCCGAGTGGAGCTTGCGTGTCTGCCTTGCCGGTTCGTTGGCACACTTGCCGACAATAGACACGCAAGCAGGAGAAACTACCCCGACCTACAGTATTCTGCCGGTGAGGCGGAAGTTCAAGCAGGGATAGACGGTGATCTTTGAGATGGTCTTTATGATGGAACCGGTGCCGTCAATGTCCGTGTCCTTGTCAAGTTTCGTGTCCTGCAACCATATTTCAGGCGTCCCCCAGAACTGCACGCCGAGGTCGCAAGCGAAGGCAAGACGCGTCTTCTTCGGGACGACACGGCCGAAACCGATGCCGACGTAAGGCTTGAATGAGTTTACCTTGACGACGGCATTTGCCGTACCGTCAGCGTCAGGGGTAATGAGATAGTCGCCAACGGCAAGACCGATCTCTCCGACCTGCGGGTATGGATGTTCGTTGTAATCGTCAATCTTGGCAAGAATGTTTTGGTTGTTTGTGTTATACACGTCTATGATACGGGAACTGCCGACGTAGAAACCCGTCGTGACGTGGAACGAGGAACTCTTGAACGGGAATATGTCGACGAGGAACTTGCCATCGGTCTTCGTCACCTTGCCCGCAATCAGCAGGTTGGTGGGCTTTGCCTCACCGTAGAGAGGCGAGCCGGGCATCTGACTTACGACAGCCCAATCGCTGCTGCTGATATTCAGGTCGACATCAATATCGTCGACAGTGAACGAAGGCAGCACAGACAGACCGGCACGCACCTGCACATGATCCGTGAGGCAGCTTCCTATTTCAAAACCAATACCCGTAGTACCGACTTCAACTCCGGCTCCGATGTGGTTGAAGATACCCATCTTTTCCTGAGCGGAAACCGCTGTTGTCAGGCCGACGAACGCGGCGATAAGCAATAGTTCCTTTTTCATAATCCTTCGTGTTGTTTGTTATTTATTAGATGAACCATTGGTGGAGCAAACCCGGCGCATGCCTATTCTGCCGACGGACTTATTGCCGGTGAAACCAAAAATGTCGCAGAGCAGTCCACCCGACTACAAAGATAACGAAAAAGGTGAAAGATTTACAATATTTGATAAATGTCTACAATCGAAGTCCGACGCACCGTGCTTGCGCCCGCCGCTGTTTCTTGATTTTATGTACGGGAACGATTAACTTTGCGTCAGGTAAACGACGGCTGAACCATGACATTCGACCCGAAGAACATCATCATTGACCACGACGCACACCGCCTCGGCACGGAGGAGGTGTCGAGGTATGTGTCGCACGTGCTGTGCCTTCAGGGGCAGTACGACTTCACGTTCAACGGCGAGCCGATGACACTGCGTGCCGGTGAGCTGATGATTGTGCCGTCTGCCGAGTTCATTGACTTGGGACAGGGGTCAAGTGATTTCCGGTGCTCGGTCATCTACGTCGTCATGGAGTTCCTGCGGACGTGTACGCCCAAGAACAACTACGACGTTTTCGGTGTGCTCTCGCTCTTCAACAACCCGATAATACCGCTTGAGCCTGCACAGTTGCAGCAGTGCCGGCGTGACTATGCCGCCGTGGAGGAACGGCTGTCGCAGACAGACCACCATTTCCAACAGGACATCATGGAGAGCGTCACGCGCATGCTCTTCCTCGACTTCTACGAGTTTCACGCCTCACACTACGGGATGCGCGACATCAGCCTGCAGAACAGCGAGCTGATGAACCGCTTCATCGCGCTGCTCGAAGAGGGGCACTACATGCGGCGACGTGATGTCGGCTTCTATGCCGACAAGCTGTGTGTCACAGCCAAATACTTGTCCGAAGTCTGCAAGCAGGCCAGCGGCATGGCTGCGAACTACTGGATAAACCGCTTCACTGCACTGCACATACGCCGCCTGCTGCTCGAGAAGAAGCTGTCGCTGACGGAGATTTCGGATATGCTCGAATTCTCGTCGCCGGCATATTTCACGCGCTTCGTGCGCAACAACCTGGGGATGCCGCCATCCGCTTTCCGCGAATAGCGGCACACCAAACTGTTGTTGTCTCCCCTCCCTTTACATTCAGTTCTGCTGCGGTCGTGCGGGCATCTCAATGCCGGGACCCATCACCCTCGTGGTGAAGACAAACGATGCGAGGAGCCACTTGCCATCTTCAAGCGTGAACACCTGAGTGGTGAAGAACGGGTGGCTGGTGGTCTGCCCACCGACGATCGCATCGAGCACAATCGTGCTGTAGACAGCCCGGTTGCTGTCGTTTATCTTCTTCACGTCCACGCCATACACCTCGGCATGCTTGTAGTGAATCATACCGCCGCCGATGGTGGCCAGCTCCTGCGGCGTGTCCCAGTAGCCGCCCATGTGCACGAACTCGCACTGCGGGTGGAAGATTGCCGACAGCTGTGCCGTGTCTTTTGCCGCCATCAGATCCCACACGCGCTGCGACAGGTCTGCAAACGGCTGTTCCTCGGCCGTGTGGGTCTTGTTTGAGAATGTGGGGATTTGTTGCGGTTGTCTCTGTGCCCAAACGCCGAGCGTCAGCAGCATCGCCGCCGGCATGACAGAAAGTCTTTTCATAATCACTTGTCCTTTGTTTTCAAGATTAAACAATATGTTCTTATTTGATGGCAAAGGTAAGCATCGTGCCCTCTGCGGCTCTTACACAAAAGTCGGCTGTTCTTACATTCTGACGCTCGGCATCCGCTTCGACGGCTTCACAGCCTCTCGACGCTCATGCTGTCGATGTTGGGCGCGTAGTCGTCGGCATTGGCAATGGAGACGGTGTTCGTCCCTGCCTTGAGGTCTACATCGACGGTGCAGACAGACCACTGTGCATCCCAGCTGCCGCTGTTGAGTCCTGTGAAGTTCTTCGCCGCACGTCCGTTGACGGAGACTGTCATGTCGCGATCCTTGGCAGAGGCATAGCGGAACGAGAGCCTGTACTTGCCCGCCTTGTCGACGTGCACGTCGCGCCACTCCAGGTAGTTGCTGTCGCGCCAACCGATGTTGCCGACATAAACCCCTTGGTCGGCGGCGGCATTCATCATCGGCATTGCCGTCTTCTTTTCGGAGATTTCCTGATAGTCGTGGAGCCATGCTTCCTCGGCCTGGTAGAGGGTCTTGTCGCAACGTGTTCCGCTGAGGATATATGCCTGAGAGCCGTGGGCGGGGATGGTGACGGTCATGGTGCTGCCGCTCTCGCGGGTATCGGCCTTGCTGAAGCAGTCGTGAACGCTGACCGCGCCCTGATACTGCAATGCCTTGAGGTCGACGGCAATGGTCTGTTGGCGGTCGGTGAGGTTCATGACCACGACGGCACGCTTGGGACCGTGGAGCTTCTCCATGTCCTTGGCCACGACATAGACATCGCCCTCACGCTGCACCACCGGAGCACCTATGCCCAGCACGTCCTGGTTCATGGCGATGAGGTCGGTGTTCTTGAGCAGTGCCAGTGTCTCGTCGTTGAGCGTGCTCATGTCGCAACCGATGAGCAGTGGCGAGCTGGCGATGCACCAGTATGCCATGTGTGTACGTTCGGCGGCGGCATCGCCAAGTCGTCCGATCTCGAGCATGTCCATGTCGTTGTAGTGTCCGCCGCCGGTGTATGCCTGTATGTAGAGGTTCTCAAGCACAATCTCCTTGACGCCGTTTGCCCACGGGAGGTCGTCGGGACGATGCCACGAGTCGATGATGTCGCCTGTGGTGCGCCATGAATCGGACACGTCGCCGATCCATGTGCCGGGATATGCCCAGCGGCACACGTTGAAGACAATCTTGCGTCCCGTCTCCTTCTCACACCGGCTGATGGCCTCGCTTATCTTCGTGTACTGCTTGCGCTCGTCGAGACCGAGGTTGTTGCCACCGCAGAAGTCGACCTTGATGAAGTCGTAGCCCCATTCGCCGAAGTACAGCCGGCTGTCCTGCAGCTCGTGTCCCGCCAGTCCTACGTTCAGTCCGTAGGCCTTCTTGTCGCCCGAGGCGGAGTAGATCGAGCCGCACGTGTTGTCGCCCGCGTCGGAGTAGATGCCGGCCTTGAGACCGAGGCTGTGGATGTAGTCGGCGACGTGCTTCATGCCGTTGGGGAAGAGCTTGGTGTTGACGATGAGGTTACCGTCGCTCCCGCGTCCGTTCCAGTAGCCGTCGTCGATGTTGATGTACTTGTAGCCCACTTTGTCAAGTCCCTTTGCCACCATCTGGTCTGCCTGTCCGCAGATGACCTCTTCGCTGATGTTGAGGGCGAAAGTGTTCCACGAGCTCCAGCCCATGGTGGGAGGAAGGAAGCTGCGCTGCTGTGCTTCGGCGGTCGGCGCGGTTGCCACCGACAACGCTCCTGCGGCAAGCAGTGCTGCCGCATGTTTCATGATAAGTCTTCTCATTGTCATGTTTCGTTTGAGGTTATTACTGTATAAGGGCGTGAAG
>CAVDAU010000156.1:0-5307 GCA_963607015.1 Streptococcaceae bacterium | reverse complement strand
GGCATAAATCTCTGTATCTGCAACCGCCTTTCTGTGGCTGTACGTCCACAGTTCTGTGGCTGTACGTCCACAGTTCTATGGCTGTACGTCCACAGATTTGTGGCTGTACGTCCATAGATCCTCTGACTGTACGTCCACAGATCCTGTGGCTGTACGTCCATGGAGACGCTGATTTTCAATGGTTTGGCAGTACGCCTTGTGCCGCTCTCCTGCGTCCGTCAGGGATAATAAATGTGAAAGACCTTTGCCCGTATGCCGCATTTCCGTAACTTTGTGCGTTTACCGGAGAAAACAAAACCTTCCTGTAACACACAATTATGCTAAAGAAAACGCTAATAGTTCTATGGGTGCTCTTCTTCCTCGGCGTGGCAGGCTGCGCGATGGTGTTCGTGGCCATCTCGAAAGGGTGGATAGGCTACATGCCCGCCATCAAGGATTTGGAGAACCCCACATACAAGTTTGCGACACAGGTCATATCCGAGGACGGGGAGACGCTCGGAACGTACTCCTACAGCACGGACAACCGTGTCTACGTGGGCTTCAACGAGTTGTCCGACAACATCGTCAATGCACTCGTGGCCACCGAGGACGTGCGCTTCCGCAATCACTCCGGCATTGATGCCATCGCGCTGGTGCGTGCCATCGTGAAGCGCGGCATACTGATGCAGACCAATGCCGGCGGTGGCAGCACCATCACGCAGCAGCTGTCCAAGCAGCTGTATTCGCCGAAGGCCGACAACGCCATGGAACGCCTGTTCCAGAAGCCGATAGAGTGGGTGATAGCCGTGGAACTGGAACGCTACTACACGAAGGAAGAGATACTGACGATGTATCTCAACAAGTTCGACTTCCTGAACAATGCCGTCGGCATAAAGACTGCGGCACACACATACTTCAACTGTACGCCCTCGGATCTGAAGGTGGAAGAGGCCGCCACGCTGGTCGGTATGTGCAAGAACCCCTCGCTCTACAATCCCGTGCGCTTCAACGAACGCTCGCGCAGCCGCCGCAATGTGGTGCTCGACCAGATGCGCAAGGCCGGATACATCACGGGTCGTGAGTGCGACTCCCTGCAGGCACTGCCGCTGGAGCTGCACTACAACCGCGTGGATCACAAGGAAGGAATAGCGACATACTTCCGCGAGTACCTGCGAGGCGTGCTGACCGCCAAGAAGCCGGACAAGTCACAATATCGCGGATGGCAGATGCAGCAGTTCTATGAGGACTCGCTCGACTGGGAGACGAATCCGCTCTTCGGATGGTGCGAGAAGAACACCAAGAACGACGGATCGAAGTATAACATCTATACCGACGGACTGAAGATCTACACCACCATAGACTCACGCATGCAACGCTATGCCGAGGAGGCCGTGACCGAGCACCTCAAGGATCTTCAGGCACAGTTCTTCAGGGAGAAGCGCAGGTCGAAGACCGCCCCCTTCACCTCACAGCTCACAGCCGAGCAGGTGAAGGAAATCATGGATCGTGCCGTGCGTCAGTCAGACCGCTACCGCACGATGAAGAAGGCGGGAGCCACGGACGCGGAAATCGATGAGGCTTTCAACACGCCGCAGCAGATGACCGTGTGGAGCTGGGACGGCGAGCGCGACACGGTGATGACACCGCTCGACTCCCTGCGCTACTACAAGTATTACCTGCGTGCCGGATTCATGTCGATGGACCCGAGAAACGGACGCGTGAAGGCGTATGTCGGCGGCCCGAACTACTACTACTTCCAGTATGACATGGCGATGAAGGGACGCCGTCAGGTAGGCTCCACGGTGAAGCCGTATGTCTACACGCTGGCCATGGAGAACGGCTTTTCGCCCTGCGACGAGGCCAAGCACGTCTCCTATACGCTGATTGACGAGAACAACCGCCCCTGGACTCCGCGCAATGCCAGCAACAAGCTGATTGGCGAGATGGTGACGCTGAAGTGGGGACTTGCCAACTCCGACAACTGGATAACGGCATATCTCATGAGCAAGCTGAGTCCGTACAGTCTGAAGAGGCTCATTCAGAGCTTCGGCGTGCGCAATCAGGCCATCGAACCTACCGTGTCGCTGTGTCTCGGGCCGTGCGAGATCTCCGTCGGCGAGATGGTGAGTGCCTATACGGCGTTCCCGAACAAGGGAATCCGTGTCGCGCCGGTGTTCGTGTCGCGCATCGAGGACAACGACGGCAACGTGCTGGCAACGTTCGCACCGGAGATGGACGAGGTCATCAGTGCGGAGAGTGCATACAAGATGCTGGTGATGCTGCGTGCCGTGATTAACGAAGGCACAGGCGGACGTGTGCGCCGTCTGGGCTTCAAGGCCGACATGGGCGGCAAGACAGGTACGACGAACTCCAACTCCGACGGCTGGTTCATGGGCTTCACGCCTACGCTGGTATCCGGATGCTGGGTCGGCGGAGAGAACCGTGACATACACTTCGACACCATGCAGTACGGTCAGGGAGCGTCCATGGCATTGCCGATCTGGGCAAACTACATGCTCAAGGTCTATGCCGACAAATCACTGGGCTACGACGAGAACGACACGTTCGTCTTCCCCGAGGACTATGACCCGTGTGCCGGCGACAGCCATCTGACGAAGGAAGACGTGTCGATCGGGCTTGACGAGATATTTGAATAGCGAGAAGATGGAATACATACTGTTTATCGGAACAAACACAGACGCGGAAGCCAACATGGACAAGGCTGTCCGCAGACTCAAGGAGCTGTTTCCCGACATCAGGCTGAGCGGTGCCGTATATACGGAGGCGATGGGGATGAAGTGCGTGCGCCCGTTTCTGAACCGCATGTCGCGCTTCACCACGGACAAGAGCTACGACGAAGTCCGCGCCATCATGAAGGGCATTGAGGCAGAGGCCGGACGCAAACCGCAGGAGAAGGACGACGAGGTCATACGCCTCGACCTCGACATCCTGCAGGCGGGCGACAACAAGTATAAGCCCCGGGACTGGAACAGGCCGTTCGTGCCCGGGCTGATAAGGCAGATGGACATGAAGTTCCTCGGCATCATTCCTGCACGCTACGCATCGACGCGCTTCCCGGGCAAGCCGCTGGCGCAACTTGGGGGCAAGCCCGTGATACAGAGAGTGTATGAGCAGGTTGCCGGTGTGCTCGACGATGTATATGTGGCTACCGACGATGAGCGCATCAGCAGTGCTGTGGAGGCGTTCGGCGGCAAGGTGGTCATGACATCGGCAAGCCACCGCAGTGGCACCGACCGCTGCCATGAGGCCGCACAGAAGATTGGCGGCGACTTCGACGTGGTGGTCAATATCCAGGGCGACGAACCGTTTATCCGTCCGTCGCAGATAGAGACCGTCAAGACCTGCTTCGCAGACGCCGGCACCCGCATTGCCACACTCGTCAAGCCGTTCACTGCCGACGACGGGTTCGCCGCGCTTGAGAATGTCAACTCGCCGAAGGTGGTCGTCGACAAGGATATGAACGCCCTGTACTTCAGCCGTTCCATCATCCCGTTCCAGCGCAATGCCGACAGGACGGACTGGCTCAGGAACCACACCTACTACAAGCACATAGGGCTGTATGCCTACCTCATGGAGACACTGTCCGAGATAACGCGACTGCCGCAGTCGGCACTGGAGCTTGCCGAATCGCTGGAGCAGCTGCGGTGGATTGAGAACGGCTACCGCATAAAGGTGGGCATCAGCAATGTGGAGACAATCGGCATTGACACGCCGCAGGACCTGCAGCGTGCCGAGGAGTTCCTGAAAACAACCTCAAAGCCGATATGACAGACCGCAGTACACCGCCGCCGTTGAGGCCCTTCGACATACGGGACATTGCCGAACCGGAGAAGACCGTCTTGGCTGACGGCGTGCCGCTGTATGTCTTCAACAGCGATGCTGCCGACGTGGTGCGTATAGACCTCGTGTTTCGTGGCGGACGCTGGGATCAGACGTTCCCCCTGCAATCCGTCTTCACGCTGCGAATGTTGAAAGAAGGCACGCTGCACATGGACAGCAGCACCGTGGCGGAGCGGCTCGACTTCTACGGAGCATGGCTCGAACACTATGTCACACATTCGCGATCGGTGCTCACGCTCTATTCCCTCAACTCATATCTTCCGCAGACACTCGATGTGCTGGAGCAGATGGTGAAGGAACCGGCTTTCGACGGCGACCGCCTACAGACTGTGCTTGGGATGAACATCCAGCGTTTCGCCGTCAACGAACGCCGCACCGACTGCAAGGCGCAGCGCAAGCTCATGAACGCGCTGTTCGGCGACCGTCATCCCGAAGGACACTCACTGACTATCGAAGACTATCGGGCCGTCAATGTCGATATGCTGAAGCAGTTCTATGCGGAATACTACAGGTCGGCAAACCTCACCGTCTGCCTGTCAGGCCACGTCACCGACGACTGCCTGCGTCGTGTCTCGGCCATCTTCGGCACACCCTTCGGCGTGCAGACGGCAGGGAGCAAGATGCACACGTGGCAGCCGCAGACCGTCACGGAGAAGAGCTTCTTTGTGGAGAAAGAAGACGCACAGCAGAGCAGCGTGGCGATGGGACTGCTGACCGTCGGGGCAGGGCATCCCGACTTCCCTAAGCTGCGCATCGCCGTCACTCTCCTTGGAGGTTTCTTCGGGAGCAGGTTCATGTCGAACATCCGCGAGAAGAAGGGCTATACCTATGGCATCGGCTCGTCGCTGATAACGTGCCCCACGAACAACATCCTCTTCATTGCAGCCGACTGTAGCAACGAGCACGCCGAGCCACTCATTGCCGAAGTCTATAAGGAGATAGACCGCCTGCAGCAGGAACCGGTGGGGCAGGCAGAGTTGGAGACGGTGTGCAACTACATGATTGGCGACAGCATCCGCAACGTCGAGACGGCTCTCTCGCTTGTGGACGTGTGGATAATGAACCACGAACAGATAGAACAGCCCGACCTGTTCCGCCGCTCCGTTGAGGCCATCGGCACCGTCACGCCCGACGACATAATGCGTCTTGCACGGACTTACTTCTCTAAAGAGATGTTAAAGGAAGTGGTCTGCGGTCGAAAAATGTGATAAAAAGACCGCACGTCCGTCCTTGACTATAGCGATAAAACGCTACCTTTGGAAACTCAAAAAACGGACATTTGTCTCTTATTCACGGTTATAAATGAAGCACATATACGTACTGTTGACTTTACTGATGCTTGCTGACGCCACAGAAAGCGTGCAGGCACAGAACAATGGCAGCAGCTTCCTCAACAAAGTGAAGAACGTCCTGTCGAGCGAAATCAAGATAGGCACATATACATTTCCCGACGGAGCCACCTATACA
>CAVDAU010000155.1:0-5312 GCA_963607015.1 Streptococcaceae bacterium | reverse complement strand
CCTAAGAATGGGCATCCTTGGAAGCCAACGATGGGCATCCATAGACAGTGTGCCGACTGTGAGATGGGCGGCTTGTAAGGTCGTATGGATATGCCGCGTGACATTCTGTAATGCCATGCTTTCGACAGACATTATTGCTGTATATGCTTATTGACACAATGTGTGGATGAGGGGCTTTAATTGTGTTTTATGTCACGAAAATGAAAATATCTGTTCTGCGTTGCGTGCGTTTTAATCGTTTTTAATACCTTTGCAGCATTTTAACGCGAGTGTAGTATCTTCGGTGATGAAGATTGTCAAGCGAGATAAGGATTTTTGATAATATTATTTGTTAAACAAAACGTTAGAAGTATGATTAAAAGAAGATTGATGCTTTTGTTGACGTTCCTGTTTGTACTGGGGGGGGTGGTTTATGCCCAGGTCTCCAAAGTAACGGGTACTGTCACTTCTGCTGAAGATGGAAGTCCGGTCGTTGGAGCTTCCGTGCTTGTTAAAGGAACGTCGGTAGGAACCATTACCGACATCGATGGAAACTTCACAATCAACAATGTGCCCGCCAATGCGACCACGTTGGTAGTCTCTTTCATCGGTATGGAGACTAAAGAGGTGGCTGTTGCGCCGAACGTACAGGTCACACTGGGCTCTGATGCCGAGCTTATCGACGAGGTCGTCGTGGTCGGCTATGGTACCCAGCGCAAGAAAGATGTCACCAGTGCCATCTCCAAGGTCAACGGTGACGCATTGACGGATCTTCAGGTAGGTTCGTTCGACAATCAGCTTTCGGGACGTGCTGCCGGTGTGCAGGTAGCGGCATCCGATGGTACATTGGGCGCAGTGCCCCAGTATCAGATTCGTGGTGTCAGCTCCATGTCTTCAGGCACACAGCCTCTCATCATCATCGACGGTGTCCCCGTTGCTTCGGGTGATATAGGCGGTTCGAGCAACTACAACGCCATGTCCGATATCAACACCAATGATATTGCGTCTATCGACATCCTTAAGGACGGTGCTGCAACTGCCATCTACGGTTCGCGTGCAGCCAATGGCGTAATCCTCATCACTACAAAACGCGGTTCGCAGGGCAACTTCAAACTGACCTACGACGGTTCTGTCTCTTGGTCAAGCGCGACGAAGCGTTATGACCTGCTGAACGCCACACAGTTCAAGTCTGTCATGGACGAGATCTACGGCGCATGGGGTGAAGAAAGCCCCGCTGTCAATGACGGTACTGACACCGACTGGCAGGACTACATCATGCGCAGTGCTTTCCAGCACAGCCATAACCTCGCGGCAAGCGGCGGTACTGACAAGACACAGTACTACTTCTCTGTGGGCTATACCAATCAGGAGGGTATCATCCGTTCCAACAGCATGGAGCGTTATAACATCAAGGGTACTGTTGACCAGCAGGTGAACAAGTGGCTCAAGGTCGGCATGAACGTGCAGGCCAGCCGCAACACCATCTACGGACAGTCCAACGGCACTAACTCGCTTGGCGGTGCCATGTTCGGTGCCATCCGCATGCTGCCGAACGTCTCGGTGTTCGATGAAAATAACCCCACGGGCTACAACGTATCGGGCAAGGCTTTGGGCAAAGGTTCAAACGCCGACGAAATCAGCAACTCTGTGCCTAACACGGTATGGGTGCTCGACAACAACATCTATGAAGACCGCAACACGCGTATATTGGCCAGCGGCTATGCTCTGTTCACCATCGCGGATGGCCTGACGTTCCAGACACAGGCAGGTGTGGACTACTCGAATGTACGAAGCCAGACCTACTGGAACCCTGACTCGGGCGACGGCTATAGCTATAGCGGCCTTTTGGAGGAGACTAATCAGCAACTTGATTCGTGGAACTGGCAGAACGTCCTGAGCTACAACAAGACCTTCGCCGGTGTGCACAACGTTTCGGCAACAGCCGTTCAGGAGTACAACAAGTTCACGACACAGTACCTCAGTGGAGAAGTCAGAGGACTGTCCGACAAGTTCTTCTCTGACCATATCATCTCAAACACATACGCGAACCAGTATGTTTATGGCTCCAAGAGTTTCTACGGCTTGGCTTCATATATGTTCCGTGCCAACTACAACTACGACAGCAAGTATTATGTCGGTGCATCCATTCGTCGTGACGGCCTGTCGCGTCTGTCCAAGGACAACCGCTGGGGTACGTTCTGGGGCGCATCTGCCGCTTGGCGTATCTCCCGTGAGAAGTTCTGGCAGGAAGACTGGCTGTTCAATGACCTGCGTCTGCGTGCCAGCTACGCTGTATTGGGTAACTCTGACCTGAATTCATACTTCCCCTACCTTGGAACATACTCGTCAAAACTCTACGGCGCACAGAACGCGGTCGCATGGAGCAACCTGGGTAACAAGTATTTGAAGTGGGAGTCTACGGGAACGTTCGACATCGGCATCGACGGCTCGCTGCTCAACAACCGCATCAACTTCGAGGTTGCATACTGGCAGAAGGACTCCAAAGACTTGGTTATGCAGGTCACCACACCCGCATCGCTCGGTATCCCCTCCAACAGCTACTATGCCAACAACGGCAAGGTGCGCAACTCCGGCTTCGAGTTCACTGTCGGTGCACAGATCATTGACAACAAGGACTTCAGCTGGCGTGCCGACCTGAACTTCTCAACACAGAAGAACACTGTCAGGTATCTGAACAACCACAACGACGTGTTGCCGGACAACTACACCATTCTGCGTGAAGGCGAGTCTTACCGCTCACTCTATGGCTATGAGTACTACGGTGTGAACAAGGCCAACGGTAACCCGATTTGGGTCAAGGGCGACGGCTCGTTGGTTCAGTTTGATACTTTCGGCGATTACAACTATCACGTCTACGATCCGTCCAACCCGTCGGACGTGTCACAGGCTTCGTCGCTCGATCCCGATGCTGACCGCAAGATACTTGGCAGTGTGCTTCCGAAGTGGTTCGGCGGTCTGACCAACACCTTCCGCTACAAGAACTTCGACGCTACGGTGTTCTTCCGCTTCTCGGGCGGCAACAAGGTGCTGAACGCTACAAAGCAGAATGCTCTCCTGAACCTTGCCTTCAGCAATCAGGGTACTGAGGTGCTGAACTCATGGAAGAGCACGACCGACACCGGCGACGGCATGATGCCTAAGCTCGGCTATGGCGGTGCCGCTAAACTCTTCAATCAGGGCTATACCGATTCGCACTTCGTGGAGGATGGCAGCTACCTGAAACTGGCACAGCTGGCGATAGGCTACACCTTGCCGAAGGATCTCGTCAAGAAGCTCGATATGCAGAACATCCGTTTCTATGTTCAGGGACAGAACCTGTTCACAATCACGGGCTACAGTGGTCTTGACCCCGAGAGCCGTGCTACCAGCACCGACTACATGGGTGTGGACTACAACAGTATGCCTATGCAACGCACGTTCACTTTCGGTGCCAATATCACTTTCTAACAAACAACATAATATATAGGAATATAACAATGAGAAATATAAAGACATACTTAAAGGCATCATTCGGCGTTGCTTTCTTGGCTGCCGGCTCAATGATGTTCACAGCCTGCGAAGATAATGTTATAGACCTGTCGCCGGTCAACAGCCTCACGGATGAGACGGCTTACTCCTCAGCCAATCGTTGCGAACTGTCAGTCGTCGGTGCCTATGACGCAGCACAGTGCGGTCTGTACGACGGTTCTTACTCCCGTGGTTACCTCCTCGGCTCTGCGTCGATCATGCAGGGCGAGATGAGAGGTGAGGACATGGTGAACCGTGCGGCCTTCTTCCAGTACACCTACGAGAGCACCTACGATGCCGGCTCCACGCTGAACAACATCACGTTCTGGAATGCGGGTTTTGAGGCTGTCAACCGCATCAATGTGGTCATTGAAGGCATCACCGGAGCACATGAGAACGGCATTATCGACGATGCAACTTACAAGCAGTATGACGGTGAGATGAAGTTCCTGCGCGGTGTCATCTATCACTATCTGATGATTCACTTCGCGATGCCTTATAACTTGCAGACGCTGAACAACGGCTATGGTCTGCCGCTGCGACTGTCTCCGGTCAATACCATGGATAGCATTGATGAGCCTATGGCCGTGGGACGTTCGTCGGTTGCCGAGACCTATGCGCAGATTGTCAAGGATCTGACCGAGGCTGCTGACGAGCTGCCCACAACCAATGCTGCCAACAACATTACCCGTGCCACCAAGGGTGCTGCCTACGCAATGCTGTCGAGAGTCTACCTGCACATGCGCGATTGGGACAACGTCATTGCCATGCAGAGCAAGGTGGCTGAGCAGGGCTATGAACTTGAGGCAGACCCCATCACTCCGTTCCTGAGCAACGACAACAACAGCGAGTCCATCTTCTCCTGCGAGAACTCCGATCAGGACAATGCTTCGGTCAACGGTGCCATGTTCTCCATGTTCGGCTGCCGCGCAGGTTCACGCTACCTCGTCAGCATGTCGCCCATCTTGGTCAACGACACACGTTGGTTGCAGGATGACAAGCGTCGCTCGGAATTCATCATTTCGTCTGAAGATGCCAACTCGTCGATTGCAAAGTACGGCTATAAGGTTTACTTCTGCGACAAGTATCGCAGCTCGGTGCGTGCCGACTATTCTCCGATCTTGCGCTATGCTGAGGTCTTGCTGAACACTGCCGAGGCTTATGCCCGCAAGGGTGACGTTGAGACAGCTGTCAGCTACCTGAACGAGGTTCGTGACCGTTCGCTTGCCGATGCTGCGACGCAGAGCTATAAGACTACCGACTTCGCCAATGCCACAGCTGCTGTCGAGGCTATTCTCTTCGAGCGTCGCGTCGAGCTGCTCGGTGAGGGTCACCGTTGGGAAGACATCCACCGTTTGGCTGCCGATGACCTCTGCCCCACAGATGGTGTGCCTTCAAAGGTGCGCTGGACAGCCATCAATGCTGCACAGACCGGCTCCTGTGTCAGCGGCTACGGTCTTGCAGTTCCGACTCGTGGGCTTCAGAGCCATGATTACACAGACCGCCGCTTCTTGTGGCCTATACCGACATCCGAGACGCTGTACAACGCCACACTCGCTGCACAGCAGAATCAGGGCTGGTAAATGTGATGCTGACCTCTTGAGAGGTGAAGTAAGAATCTCAATACAGACCGAATAGGTCTTTAACAAATGAAGTAGAATCCGTGCGGCTATACAGCCGCACGGATTTTTTTGGTATGCTCATGCCGAAAGATTAAAAGTTCGCATAGGAGAACAAAAAGAAAGACTAAAGTTTCGTTACGTGTAAACAAATGGCGACCTTTGCACCGACAAGAAAGACCGGAA
>CAVDAU010000154.1:0-5361 GCA_963607015.1 Streptococcaceae bacterium | reverse complement strand
ACTCGTGACCTCCTGCGTGACAGGCAGGCATTCTAACCAACTGAACTAACGCACCAAAACGCTACCATTGTGGTTTGCGGATGCAAAGGTAGCTATAGTTTCCACATCTGCAAGCATCTGCGACTGTTTTTTTGCGGCAAATATCACATTCGCCCGTCAGAGGACGGCGGTTCAGCACATCCTGTCGCGGTAGTCCTCATAGGTGAAGCGACGGAACACCACGGCACGCCCGTCTGCCGTCTGCATGCCAATCGACGGATGGCTGATGCCGTTGAACATGGTCGTCTTGACCGTGGTGTAGTGTATCATGTCCTCAAACACCAGCACGTCGCCGACGTGCAGTTCGTGGTCGAAGCTCCAGCTCGCCATCCAATCACCGCTGAGACATGAGTTGCCGCCCAGGCGATAGACGAACGGGCCGTCACTGCCCTGCCGCGCTCCGCTCACGACGGGTTGGTAAGGCATCTCCAGACAGTCGGGCATGTGGCATGTGAAGCTGACGTTGAGTATGGCTGTGCGTATGCCGTGGTTGCACACGATGTCCGTGATCCGCGACGTTAGCACACCGGTCTGCCAGAGGAACGCCGAGCCCGGCTCGAGGATGACGCGCAGATGCGGATAGCGCGTGCGCACGTCCCTGAGCAGCGAGATGAGCAGCTGCACGTCATAGCCCTGCCGTGTCATCAGGTGTCCGCCGCCGAGGTTCAGCCACCGTGCCTGACGCAGCCACTTGTCAAAGCGTGGCACCAAATGCTCCAGCGTGTGCTGCAAGGCCTGTGCCGACGACTCGCAGTGGTTGTGGCAGTGCAAGCCCTCTATGCCTGCCGGCAACAGGTCGGGCAGCCGGTCGGCGGTAAGCCCGAAGCGCGACCCCGGGGCACAGGGGTTATACAGTTCGGTCTCGATTTCCGAATATTCGGGGTTGATGCGCAGTCCGCACGACACCCGTCCGTCTCCGCCTCCGTATTCCCTCACCATTGGGTAGAACCGCTCGAACTGCGTGAGCGAGTTGAACGTGATGTGGCTGCTGCAACGCACGATGTCGGGAAACTCCTCCTCGGTGTATGCCGGAGAATACGTATGTGCCTTGCTGCCAAACTCCTCGAAGGCAAGGCGTGCCTCATACAGGGAGCTTGCCGTGCTGTGGTCTATGTATTCACGGAATATGCCGAACGACTTCCACAAGGCGAAGGCCTTGAAGGCCAATATTATCTCCACCCCTGCCTCGCGTGCCACACGGCTGATAAGCTCGAGGTTGCGGCGCAGCAATGTCTCGTCCATTATGTAGCACGGATTGGGGAAGCGGCTGTAGTCTATCATTTCTTTGTCTCCTTCTGTCTGTGTGCAGGCTCTCAGGACACCACCTTGAAGCGTGCGAACCGCAGCAGCAGCCTCTTGACGCCTGCATTCTTGAAATTTATCGTGGCACGTGCGTCGTCTCCCGTCCCTTCGACGCTGAGCACCGTGCCTGTGCCGAAGCGTTCGTGCTCTATGGTCTGTCCTGCCGACAGCGATGCAGTGCCGGCATCCGTGCGTGACGGACTGACGAGCGTACTGCCGATGCGCTTCAGCGTCTGCGGACGTACAGGCATCTGCGGTGCTGCCTGTGCCGCCGCCACGGTGCGGGTCGGGGCAATGCCGGAACCCTCTATGCTCAGATATGCACGGTCGATGTCGCTCAGAAAACGGCTTGGCGACGAGAACTCCATCCTGCCATAGCGGAAGCGCATCTTGGCAAACGACAGGAAGCAATGCTGCCCGGCACGTGTCAGAGCCACATAGAACAGGCGGCGTTCCTCCTCCAGCTCGCGCAGTGCCGCCGCACTGTTGTCGTCGAAGCGCAAGTTCGGGAAGAGCCCCTCCTCCATGCCGACGACAAACACGGTGTTGAACTCCAGTCCCTTGGCGGAGTGTATGGTCATGATGGTGACACGCGGCGTGTCGTCGCCGTCACGGTCGTTGTCCTGGTCTGTCAGCAAGGACACGTCAGACAGGTAATCACTCAGCAAGACTGCCGTATCGCCCTGCTCGAGGCGATCCTGCGTGAACCCCTTGAGCGCGTTCATCAGTTCGTCAACGTTCTCCTTGCGGCTCAGCCCCTCGGGACTGCTGTCCTGCATGATTTCCTTCGCTATGCCCGACTGCCGTATGATGTCCGCTCCTATCTCGTAGGCCGTGCGTGCCGCGACCTGACTGTTGAACGCCTGTATCAGGTCGCGATATGCCGACAGCTTCGTCAGCGTGCCTCTGTTGACATCAAGTCTCGTGGCGACGGGGTTGCAGATGACGTTCCACAGGCTGGTATGTGCCTGCGATGCCGCCGCCATGATCTTGGCCACGGTGGTGTCGCCGATGCCGCGTGCAGGACTGTTGATGGTGCGCTTCAGTGCCTCCTCGTCGTTCGGATTGACCACCATCCGGAAATAGGCAATGATGTCCTTGATTTCCTTGCGCTGATAGAACGACAGTCCGCCATACACACGATACGGGATGCCGCGCTTGCGCATCGTCTCCTCGAAGATGCGGCTCTGTGCGTTCGTGCGGTACAGCACCGCGAAGTCGGAGTACGGCATGCCGTTCCTCGAGTGCATCGACGCTATGCGTCCGGCAACGATCTCGCCCTCCTCGATGTCGCTGACCGCACGCATCACGGCTATGGCGTCGCCCTGTTCGCGCTGCGAATAGACATCCTTCTTTATCTGCATCTTGTTCTTGCCGATGAGACTGTTTGCTGCACCGACGATGTTCTGTGTGGAGCGGTAGTTCTGCTCCAACTTGAACACCCTTGTGCCTTGGAATGTACGGGTGAAGTGGAGTATGTTGTCTATGTCCGCACCGCGAAAGGAGTAGATGCTCTGTGCGTCGTCGCCGACCACGCAGACGTGCTTGTGCTCCCCTGCCAGCTGCGTCACGATGCTGTGCTGTGCGTAGTTGGTGTCCTGATACTCGTCCACCAGTATGTAGCGGAACTGCTGCCGGTACTTCGCCAGGATGTCGTCCTTGTGGGTGTCGAAGAGCCGGTGGGTATAAAGCAGCAGGTCGTCGAAGTCCATGGCGTCGGACTGACGGCACCGCTCGAAGTACTCGCTGTAGATGTCCGCCAGCAGCGGCATGCGGTTGCGCTCGTCGGCCATCCTTATGGCTGCACTCGAGGCATAGTCGCGCGGGAGCATCAGGCGGTTCTTGGCGTTCGAGATCTGGTTCTGCACGGCGGCGGGGCGATAGACCTTGTCGTCAAGACCCATGCCCTTGATGATGCTCTTCAGGAGGCTGCGGCTGTCCGCCGCGTCGTATATGGTGAACTGCGGCGAGAAGCCTATGCTGCGGCTCTCGGCGTGGAGGATGCGCAGGAACACGGAATGGAACGTCCCCATCCACAGGTAGCGTGCGCGTTGTCCGCCCACCTGACCGCTGATGCGCTCCTTCATCTCGCGTGCGGCCTTGTTTGTGAATGTCAACGCCAGGATGCTCCACGGCTCATAGCCATGCTCCAGCAGCCATGCAATCTTGTAGGTCAGCACCCGCGTCTTGCCCGAGCCTGCTCCGGCGATGACCAGCGAGGGACCGTCACAGTAGGTCACGGCCTCGCGCTGGCTCTCATTGAGTTCGTTTATGTAGTCAGACATTGGATGTGTTGTTCTGCCGTGCCGTCTTACTTCTGTCCGTCGTCGACGAATGCCCGCAGACCCTCTGCCGCCTCTGCGGCGGTGATGCGGCGGCACCCGTTGTCGAGATCCACCAGCACATAGCGGTCATTGCCCATGCCCAGCTCCTTCATGTAGGACAGCTGCCGCAGTCCGTGGCGCGTCTCAATGCGCTCCACGAGGTCGTGGTGTTCCTCGGCGGTCATGGCATAAACTATGTCCACGCAGGCCTGGTCGATGGCGAGGATGTCCGTGGACGAGAGTATGCCCACGTTCGGTGTCACGACAGGCTCTGCCGCCAGACCCTCGCAGTCGCACGACACCGACATGTTGCGCATCACGTTGACGTAGGTGATGTTCCTCCCGAAGTGGTCCGCGGTTGCCTTCGACGATTCCGTCATGCGCTCCATGAACTCCTCCTCGCTGATGCTCCATTGGTCTGCCCCGGGGTGCGTGTGGATCATCGCCTTCCCCGTGCGCCCGTCGGCGCAGCCTATGCCTATGTTCTTGTTCGATCCTCCGAAGCCGCCCTGCGTGTGTCCCTTGAAGTGTGTCAGCACGACGAGCGAGTCATAGTCCGTCAGGTGGCTGCCCATCGACATCTCCCCGAACCACTTGCCGCCCTTGACCGGAAGCATCGTCGTGCCCTCCTCGTCGATGATGTCGACGGGGCAGAACGTCCATCCGTTCACCTCCAACGTCCGGCGGTGCAGCTCCGTGGTGTAGCGGTCGCCCTCATAGTAGGTGTTTGTCTCGACTATGGTTGCCCCTTCGAGGTCATTCTCCATCAGGGCTTTTACCCACGAGCGCGGGATGATGTTTGGCCCGTGCTGCTCGCCGGTGTGCAGCTTCACGCCCACCCTGCCGCAGATGTTTCCGCTCACCTGTGCGTAGGCCTCCATGAGTCCGGCGGCACTGAGCTTGCGCGTGAAGTAAACGATTGATTCATTGCCTTTGCGGTCTTCGTAGGGCACGTATTTGTTACCGTCGGTGCCCGACTTCGGTGTGTCTGCTGTCTGTGTCATAAGTCCTCCGTTGCTTGTGCGGCACAACCCACGATGGGTGGCGGTGCCGGCATCATTGTCGGTTGCAAAAATAAGTTTTTTTGCGAAACCAACAGACGGCTGCCACACATTCCGCTGCCCGTCCGCGCAGCAGCATGGTCAGAAGCCGCTCTACAGCACACGGAAACACTTGTCTCTGCGGACGTACAGCCACAGCGAATGAAGAATTTACGGGCAAAGCAAACAAACTCCGTAATATTTTACATTAGACATTCGTCAGTCTCAATCTTTCGTTGCAACTTTGTACACGAAATGGAGGAGTAAACCTATGACCGGAATAATAAATACATTGGAGAAGCAAGGCGGATACATCACGGTTGGGGAAACTCGCACGCGTGGTGAGTACGAACAACTGCGGAAGGCTACGGCTGACGGAACGCTGATGCGCGTCCGGCAGGGTGTGTATGCGCAAGCGGAAGCTTTGGCCAATAATATGGTGGATGTGGAGCGCATTGTGCCACGCGGCGTGTTGTGTATGTACAGTGCGTTTGCCCATTACGGTCTCTCCACCCAAGTGCCGGCTGCGGTATGCGTGGCGATTGATGCCAAACGGAAAGTGCGCCTGCCGGAATATCCGGTCATTGACCTCTATTATTGGAAGAAGGAGAACCTGGGGTTTGGTGTCATCAAGGAGGATGTGTCGGGGTTCATGC
>CAVDAU010000153.1:0-5431 GCA_963607015.1 Streptococcaceae bacterium | reverse complement strand
TCCTCATTTTGTCTTTGACTACAACCTGGATACTTTCGAGAAGATTGCGGACATCTCGCGTGATAGATACAGTTCAAACATGCTTCAAGTGGTGACTTCAAACCGCCTGCTGACCTTTGACGTGGGTTATCCAAAATATTAATTTTATATGCTGACCTGAATAGAATGAAAGCAAAAGGCCTTGCCGTTGTCCTGGCGTGTATTGCCATCTTGTTGCCCTATTTCGGACTTGCGTTCTTCTATCATTGGTACACAGGGAAAGTGGAGGCGACAGAGAACGCTGCCGCCATAGTGGTAAACAAAGCCGAAATGACGCTGACCATGTACGACTATGAAGGGAACGTGAAACACAGCTATCCGATGGCGTGTGGCTTAAATAAGGGAAACAAAACAGCCAAAGGCGATATGCGTACACCGGAGGGTGTGTTTCGCGTGAGTGGTATTCAAGATGCGCGAAATTGGGAGCATGACTTTGGAGATGGTCAAGGCGTGATAAAAGGTGCATACGGTCCTTATTTTATCCGCCTTGCCGTCCCCAATCACAATGGCATTGGTATTCACGGCACGCACAATCCCGCTTCAATAGGAAGTCGGGCCACAGAGGGTTGCATTAGACTGAATAATGAAAATCTCCTATCGTTGGTCAAAGACACCTATGTTGGAATGGTCGTAATTATCACAAACGATTAGGGAAAGGGTGAGTATCGCACCCAATCTCTTCCGTCGTCTCATATATTCAGAATCTGACAGCCGGAAGCACCAATCACTTGGTTTCGGCTGTCAGCTTGTTGTCATAAAGCCCTTCGTCAAGGACTTTCACAGCCTGCAACACGCTTTCATTCACGGTGTTCATGATCTGATAGTACTCGCTCATGTTCCACAGGTCACGCGCCGTCAGAGCCTTCAGCTGAAGGCTGATCAGCGGCAATGACTTGCCGTATTCCGCTTCGTCAAATTCTATGTCCGCTTTCTCCCCTTCGGCACGCAGGATGCCGAGCATGGCATCATCCACCGTGAAGCCGCTATTGAAACGGCTGAAATCCTTGTAGCTCTTGGTCAGCTGCTTGCGGTTGTTCTCCACATATTTCGCCACGGTCTTGTTTATTATGCCCTTGGCCATCAGATTGCGGTGCAGCTTGGTGTAAAGCGTCGTATCTATCGGCACGAAGTAATCGGGCATGATGCCGCCACCGCCATACACCGTTCTGTCTGCCACCAACGTCTTGTACTTCAAGGAGTCAGGGAAGTGGATGCTGTCGGCGTGCATCAGCTCGCCATTGTTGTAACGCTGTATCAGATCCGAGTTATAGTCTTCCATATTCACCTCAACGGCATTGCCGTCGGCTGTGCTCGAGCGGGTATAAGGCTTCTGTATGCAGCGACCCGAGGGAGTGTAGTAGCGTGCGACTGTCAACCGTATCATCGAACCGTCAGGCAGGTCTACCTGACGCTGCACCAAACCCTTGCCGAAGCTACGGCGGCCAACGACGACAGCCCTGTCCCAGTCCTGCAAGGCACCTGTCACAATCTCGCTCGACGATGCACTGTATTCATCGACCAGCACCACGAGTCTGCCTTCCTGAAAGTTGCCGTTACCTTTCGCGTAGAAGTTGCGCCGCCGCTCTGCACGTCCTTCCGTGTACACAATCAGGTCGCGTTGCCCCAAGAACTCATTCGCCATGTCAATGGCTGCGTCCATGTATCCGCCTCCGTTGCCCTGCAAGTCCAGTATCAAATCGCTCATGCCCTGCCCTTTCAGTTTCAGCAGGGCTTCCTTGAACTCCGCACCGGTCGTCAAGGCGAACTTGTTGACCTTGATGTAGCCGACACCGGGCTCTACCATATACGACGCATCAATGCTGTAGACCGGTATCTTGTCTCTCCTGATGGTGAAACGCAGCAAATCCGAGATACCGCGCCTCAACACCGTGACATCGACCTTCGACCCCTTGGGACCGCGAAGCCGCTTCGACACATCGTTGGCACTCATCTTCATTCCTGCTATCGTTGTGTCATTGACAGCTATTATCCTGTCTCCTGCCAGAATACCCTCTTTCTCTGAAGGCCCGCCACTCACAGGCTGTATCACCAACAAGGTGTCCTCCATCATCTGGAACTGTATGCCTATGCCGTCGAAATTGCCCTGCAAGGGCTCTTTCATCTCTATCACCTCCTCGGGAGTGCTGTATGTGGAGTGCGGATCCAGCTGTGCCAACATCTTCACGATGGCTTCCTCGACGAGCTTGTTTTCATTGACGGTATCGACATAGAGGCGGCTGATGGCATATTCCGCCACCTGCAGCTTGCGCATTGCCTGTTGGCTCGACTGTCCCCACATAGGGGCGTAAACGAGTACCGACAGCAGCAATATCAGTATGTATCTTCTCATGGGTGTTGGCTGTTTCATGGTGCGTAGCTTTTTCTCTATAAGTCCGTTTTCATCCCTACAGGCATGTACCGGCTTATGTCCTTGCCGTATTTCATCATTTCCCTGACCACCGTGGAGCTGACGAAAGCCAGTTCGGGATCTGCATACAGCAGTATCGTTTCTATTCCCGAGAGACTTTTGTAGACGGACGCAAGCGTCTCCTCATACTCAAAATCCTTCACGCCGCGCACGCCGCGCACAATCACGTCTGCCCCACATTCCCGTGCAATGTCCGTGATCAGACCCTTGAAGGACACGACATAGACGCGGGTCTCGCCGGCATAGAAGTCCGATATCATCTTCAGTCTCTGCTCTGCCGTCAGTAGCGGATGCTTCTCCGAGTTGTCGACTATGGCAATGACCACCTCGTCCATGAAGCTCAGCGTGCGCCTCACTATGGACTCATGACCACGGGTAAAAGGGTCGAACGTGCCAGGGAACAGTGCTCTCTTCATAGCTGGAAGTCCTTGTTCACCAAATCCTCCTCCACCACGAGGTTGTTTATTATGAACTGCTGCCGCTCCATGGTGTTGCTGCCCATGTAGAATGTCAGCATGTCGTTCACCTTGTCGGTCTTGTGCAGGTTCACCTGGTCAAGGCGTATGTCCTTGTTTATGAAATGCGTGAACTCTGCCGGAGAGATTTCGCCCAATCCCTTGAAGCGCGTGATTTCAGGATTCGGTCCCAACTGCGCAATCGCCTTCTGCCGTTCGTCTTCGGTGTAGCAGTAGCGCGTCTCTTTCTTGTTGCGCACACGGAACAGCGGCGTTTCCAAAATATAGACGTGGCCTTTCTTTATCAGATCGGGGAAGAACTGCAGGAAGAACGTTATCATCAGCAGCCTGATGTGCATCCCGTCGACATCGGCATCGGTGGCTATTATCACCTTATTATATCTGAGACCGTCCAAGCCGTCCTCTATGTTCAGTGCCGCCTGCAGCAGATTGAACTCTTCATTCTCATAGACGAGCTTCTTCGTCAGGCCGTAGGAGTTCTTCGGCTTGCCGCGCAGACTGAACACCGCCTGCGTGTTCACGTCGCGGCTCTTCGTGATGGAGCCGCTTGCCGAAAGTCCCTCGGTTATGAAGATGCACGACTCGTTTTCCTGCGGACGGCCCTTGCCGTCGTTCAGGTGATAGCGGCAGTCGCGCAGCTTGCTGTTGTGCAGGTCTGCTTTCTTGGCACGCTCGCGCGCCAACTTCGTCACGCCCGCTATGGCCTTGCGTTCCCGCTCCGACGCTTGGATCTTCGTGAGCATGACCTCGCTCATCTGCGCATTCTTGTGCAGATAGTTGTCCACCTCTTCCTTCACGAAGTCGCCGACATACTTGTTTATGCTGACACCGTCAGGGCTCATCATCGTCGAGCCGAGCTTCGTCTTCGTCTGTCCTTCAAACTGCGGCTCCTCCACGTCTATGGCTATTGCCGCTACCAGGCCGTTGCGAATGTCGGTGTATTCGAAGTTCTTGTTGTAGAACTCCTTTATGGTTCGTGCGAGATGTTCCTTCAGCGCACTCTGATGTGTTCCTCCCTGTGTGGTGTGCTGTCCGTTCACGAAGGAGTAGTATTCCTCGCCGTACTGGTCGGTATGTGTGAAGGCAATCTCTATGTCCTGCCCCTTCAGGTGCACGATGTCATACAGCCCCTCGGCAGTCATGTTGTCCTTCAGCAGGTCTTCCAGTCCGTGACGGGACACGATCTTGTGTCCGTTATATATTATGGAGAGTCCTGTGTTGAGGTAGGTGTAGTTCCGGAGCAGTGTCTCCACGAAGTCGGCGTGGAAGGTATAGCCCGTGAACAGGGTGCTGTCCGGCTCGAAGAACGTGTACGTGCCATTCGGCCGGTCTGTATCTTCAGTGCGGTCACTGACGAGCTTACCCCGCTCGAACACCGCCGTGCGCACCTTGCCGTCGCGATAGCTGCTCACCTCGAAGTGCAGGCTCAGGGCGTTCACCGCCTTCACGCCGACACCGTTCAGTCCGATGCTCTTCTTGAAAGCCTTGCTGTCGTACTTGCCGCCCGTGTTCAGCTGACTGACCGCCTCGATGAGCTTGCCCTGCGGAATGCCGCGACCGTAGTCGCGCACGCTGACACGCAGGTTGTCCTCTATCGTGACCTCAATCTTGCTGCCGGCACCCATCTTGAACTCGTCGATGCTGTTGTCTATCGTCTCCTTCAGCAGCACATAGATGCCGTCATCGGCCTGCGAACCGTCGCCTAAGCGACCTATATACATGCCCGATCGGGCACGTATGTGCTGCATGTCGTCCAAATGGATGATGTTGGCATCGCCGTAGCTGACAGCGTCGGGGGTGCTGTCGAAATTCAGTATGTTCTCCGTCTCCTCGCTCATTTTATCTCCTTTATGAATGCTCTCCTGCGCTTGTGCTGCACGTGGTCGAAATACTCCCATTGTGCCTGCACCTTGCCGTTCAGCTCCAGCTCCACGTTGGTCTCGGCATACTTGAAGCCGAGCTTCTGGTATGCGGGTATCAGGTCGTAGAACAGCAGTGCGTTCACGCCCTTGTTCTGATACTCGGGCTTCACCGCCACGAGCAGCAGGTCGAGACAGTCGCCATAGTGCTTCAGGAACAGAACCTTGGCAAGATAGTACCACCCGAAGGGCAGCAGCTTGCCGTGTGCTTTCTGCAAGGCACGCGAGAGCGACGGCATCGACAGTCCCACGCCGACGAGCTTCTCGTCCTTGTCAACAATCAGCGATGCCATGCGCAGATCCACGATGGGCAGATACATGTCTATATACTGCTTTATCTGCTTCGGCGTGAGCGGCGAATAGCCATACAGAGGGCTGAATGCCTCGTTTATCAGGTCGAAGATGGCCTGTCCGTAGTCCTGCTTTATCTTCTTGCCGGAGGTGTATTTCTTTATCTTCAGATCGTACTTCTTCATCACTATCTCCGATATGCGGCGGTGCTTGTCGGGAATCTTGCCCTCTTCGGGCATGAAGACCTTGAACTCCACCCAGTCGGCATCCTTCGCGAA
>CAVDAU010000152.1:0-5487 GCA_963607015.1 Streptococcaceae bacterium | reverse complement strand
TGCGGAAATAGCTCAGTTGGTAGAGCACAACCTTGCCAAGGTTGGGGTCGCGAGTCCGAGTCTCGTTTTCCGCTCTGTCTAAGGGGAGATTTGATGCTGCAACAGCTCAAGTCTCCTCTTTTTTTGTGTCCTCTAACCTCATTAGCTTTCTGCATAGAGACGGGTCGGTATATAAAAGCTTTACGTTTTGCGTTGAGCGTGACGGATATTGAGAGAGCACGCAACATAGCTCAACACCAGACACATATTATAACGTAAAACATCAAACGTTCAACGTTCATGCACCACTTCTCCCGGTACCGTTTTCAGTACCGCTTAATTGGTACTGCAGTTTCATGTATATGGTACCGGAGTTTCAAGCAGCCGGTACCGGAGTTTCATATATGTGGTACCGGCGATATACTCAAATTGATGTATCCTTCATATTTGTCGAAGTCCATCGTGGAGTTTGCTCCTACCTTTTAGAGCTTCAGTCTTATCACGTCATGCTCCTCGGGAGCAAGTAGTGTGCCGCCGCATATAAGCGGAAAGGGCTGTGCCGCGCATTTCTGCATACGGCACAGCCCTTTATGATTTCAGCCAATGTCTCGTGCTGTCAATATCCCAGCTCGTAGGGCTGCTTGACAGCCGGCACTCCGTCGGTCATCCACTTGGGAGCCGGTGCGCCTTTCAGGTAATGGTCGAAGAACTGCATCATGCGCTTCTGGAAGTCAATCTTGTTGGGATACTTCTGCGGCCAGTGCGGTTCGCCCGTGTAGTTCAGCATCCAGCAGGTCTTGCCGTTGCGCTTCATCGCCACGAAGAACTCGATGCCCTGATACCAAGGCACGTGTCCGTCTTCGTCGTTGTGCATGATGAGTATGGGTGTCTTCACCTTGTCGATGTTGAAGAGCGAGGAGTTCTCCTTATACAGATCCGGTGCTTCCCATATCGACTTGCCGATGCGGCTCTGTCCGTGCTCGTACTGGAAGGCACGCGCCATGCCGCTCCACCAACGTATGCCTCCGTAGGCACTGAACATGTTGACGACAGGTGCACCGCTCTCGAGAGCAGCGAAGCGGTCTGTGCGCGTGGCGAGATAGGCCGTCTGATAGCCGCCCCATGAGTGGCCGCAACCACCGATGTGCTTCTCGTCGACATAGCCTTTGGCAATCAGTGCGTCAAGTCCCGACATTACGCAGTTGTAGCAGCTCTCGCCGGGATGTCCGTCCTTGTAGTGGATGTCGGGATTGAACACGATATAGCCATTGCTGTTGTAGGTATGATAGTCTACGGTCGATCGGTGAGGCTCGGGCATGCGGTAGCTGCGGAGCGTCGTGGCATTGCGCTCGTAGAAATTCACCACCACGGGGTACTTCTTCGACGGGTCGAAGCCTTCGGGCTTGTAGACAACACCCTGCACCTTCGTGCCGTCGTATGCTGTCCATTCGATAAGCTCCGCAGTGCCCCAGAGGTAGCTGTCCTGCTGACGGCCGAAGTCTGTTATGCCGTTGCTCTTCTTGAAGCTCAGGTCCGAGCCAATCAAGTCCGGATACTGTTCATAGGTCTCCACGGTGTAGACGATGTCGTCGGTATTCTTGGCCTTGACGATGGTGTTGAGCTGATAGTCGCCTGCGATGAGCTGCTGCGGTGCTGCCGCCTTGCCAAGCACAGCCTTGTAGTAGCCATAGCCGTAGGTCACGTCGTTGAAGCCGCGCAGCAGCTGTGTCCCCTTGGGGTCGATGGAGTGGCGGTCAGGGTCGAGGTTGACGAGGCGATACTGTATCTTCTGCTCCGTCCCGTTGACGGTGAGGTTCACGGGTGCGGCCTTGGCCATCGGGCATATCTGCCAGATGTCGTAGCGGTCGTAGATGAGTATCTTGCTGTCGCCGTCTGTCCATCCTGCCGTGCCGTAAGCACTCGGATAGTCCGGCACATCGTTGTCGGTGTCCCAAGCCCGGAGTGTAGCGGGAGTGGTGATGCGGTGCTTCGTGCCGTTTGCCATCTCGATGGTGTACCAGCAGCTGTCGCTCTCCTCATAATAGTAGGCAAACCTTGTGGCAGGCGACAGGCGGAAGCGTGCGTAGTCACCGTCGGCTATCTTCGTGCGCCTTCCGGTGTTGAGGTCAACCGCATAGTAGTCACTGCGTGTGCGTCCTTCCCACATCGACGACAACGAGTATGGCTCCGACGTGCCGGCAAGTGCATAGTCGCCGTCACCGTCGGGATCGGTCATGAGCTGCTTCAGGCTGTCGTCGTGCAACTGCCAGATGCTGCCGGTGGCGATGGTCAGCATTGCGCTGTATGTCTTCTTGAGGTCGTTATTGCGGTTATAGCTCTGCACGGGATACTGCACCGGCTCGTTCCAGCTCCACACCTGCACGTTGGGACGATTTTCCTCCAACTGCGTGGTGTCCTTCTGCAACGGTTCGGGCGATGTGCCAAAGTACAGGCGTGCGCCGCTCTTGGAGAAGCGCACGGGACCGTTCTCGCTGACCACCCATCCCGAAGGCAGACTGCTGTTTCCCTTGGTGGCCACAGACTGTGCCTGTGCACCGTCCTTCGAGAGGTAGAGCGTCATGTCCTTGTATGTGGTCTTCTTGTCTTCGCCGAAGAGGAACGCAAGATTGCGGCCCTGCTCGTCGAGTGTGGCGTGCTTGTATTCGCCCCATCCCTCCTTGACACGCACGGCCTTGCCGTCCTTGACATCCACGACGTAGATGCCCGGCTCTTCACCGGCAGCCACGAAATAGAGCACTGCCGCCTTGGGTGCGAAGTCATAGTCCGTGACAGATGCGTAGGTCTGCACCTTGTCACTGCCAAGCGGACGCACATAGAGTGTGGAGTCCTTCTTGCCGCCACGCTGGTATGCCACATAGTCGGCGGCCTCGGACAGATGGTAGCTTCTGAGTGAGTCGATGATGTCCTGCTTGCCGCCGACGGAGTAGACCACGAGCTTGCCCTGCGGCATGTCGTCGTCCTTGACCTTTGCGAGCTTCAGCGAGTCACTGACAGCCGTGGGCACGGTGTTCTCTATCACCAGATATTTCGACGACGACGAGAAGGCGAACTTGCCCGCAGGCGTGAACGATGCCAGTTCCTTGCCGTCGGCCTTGGAATAGACATACACACTTTGGTCGCCGTCCCATGGCGACACCTTGGCCGCAACCCACTTGCCATTGTCGCTCAACACGGTCTGCGTGATTCGCTGCCACGGCGTCAGGTCGTCGATTGTCATGCTGCGTTTGGTCTGCGCCACGGCCGTTGCGCCACAGCACAGGAGCAGCATCACTAAAGTTAAACTCTTGAACTTGTTCATTTGCTTATATGATTATTGAATTTGTGTTTATACGTTTACAGTCAGTTCGACCGGACAGTGATCCGATCCGAATATCTCGGTGTGAATCCCTGCTCCGGCCAATCTGTCGTCGAGGCGGCTTGATGTCAGGAAGTAGTCTATGCGCCACCCCACGTTCTTCTCGCGGGCATGGAAGCGGTACGACCACCACGAGTACACTCCGGCTGTATCGGGATGGAAATGTCTGAAGGTGTCGGTGAAGCCGGACTGTAGCAGGTCGGTCATCTTGCCGCGTTCCTCGTCTGTGAAGCCGGCATTGCGGCGGTTGGTCTTCGGGTTCTTGAGGTCTATCTCCTCGTGTGCCACGTTCATGTCGCCACACACGATGACCGGCTTCTTGGCATCGAGCGACTGCAGGTAGCGGCGGAAGTCGTCTTCCCACTGCATGCGGTAGTCGATGCGGCGCAGCTCGTCCTGCGAGTTGGGGGTGTAGACGGTCACGACGTAGTAGCCGTCCATCTCAAGCGTTATCAGCCGTCCTTCATGGTCGTGCTCGGCAACGCCCATGCCATACTGCACCGCCAGCGGCCGCAGACGGGTGAAGACAGCCGTGCCCGAATAGCCTTTCTTCTCGGCATAGTTCCAGTACTGTTCGTATCCGTCGAGTTGCAGGCTGAACTGCCCCGACTGCATCTTCGTCTCCTGAAGACAGAAGAAGTCGGCATCAAGAGCCTTGAAGGCATCCATGAAGCCTTTGCCATAACAGGCGCGAAGGCCGTTGACGTTCCAGGATATAAGTTTAATCATATTGTTGTCAGAATTTCATCACCGCCGCTATATACTTGAGCAGAAAGAAAGCGAACAGCACATACGAGGCGGGACGCAGGCGGCTGAAGCGTCCCGAACAGGCGTTTATCAGCACGTAGCTCATCACGCCCATCGCAATGCCGTCGGATATGCTATAAGAGAATGGCATCATCACCAAGCAGATGAATGCCGGTATGGCATCGGCATAGTCCGTCAGGTCAACGTCTTTCAGCGACCGTGCCATCATGAGTCCGACGATGATGAGCACAGGAGCCGTTGCCGCCGACGGCACCGACAGGAAGAACGGAGCCATGAAGAGCGACAGCAACAGACAGACAGCAGTGACGAATGCCGTAAGTCCCGTGCGTCCGCCGGAGTTGATGCCCGACACGCTCTCCACGTATGTGGACACCGTGCTCGTGCCGAGCATGGCTCCGGCAGTGGTGCCTATGGCATCTGCCATGAACGCACGGTTCATGTTGTGAACAGTGCCGTCGGCACGGCGGAGCGGAACCGACGCACCGACCAGCGAACCCACGGTGTCGAACAGGTCAATGAATAGGAACGTGAAGACGATCACAAGCATGTCTATGGAAAAGACGTTGGACATGTCGAACTTCATGAACACGGGAGCGATGGACGGCGGCGTGTCCAGGAACCCCTGCCATTTGGTCAACCCTAACGGGATGCCGGCAACCGTGGTGATGATTATGCCCAACAGGAAGGCTCCCGGAACCTTGCGTACCAGCATCACAACCGTCACCAGCAGACCGAAGAACGTCAACAGCACGGACGGGTCGCCGAAGCTGCCCATTGCCACGAGCGTCGAGGGGTTCTCGACGACCACACCGGCAGACTTCAGTCCGAGCAGCGTTATGAACAGTCCGATGCCGGGCGCAATGGCATTACGCACAGACAGCGGCAGGGCATTGACCAGCTTGGTGCGCAACCCCGTCAGCGTGAGTATTATGAACAGGATGCCCTCTATGAGCACCGCCGTCAGCGCGAACTGCCACGTGTAGCCCATCAGGCCGCACACGGTGTAGGCAAAGAAGGCATTCAGCCCCATGGCAGGGGCAAGGGCGAACGGCAACTTGGCATAGAACGCCATGACGAGCGTCGCCAACGCCGAAGACAGAATCGTCACGGTGAACAGTGCCCCGCGATCCATCCCCGCGTCCGAGAGTATCGACGGGTTCACCGCCAGCACATAGGACATGGTGAGGAACGTGGTAAGTCCGGCGATGATCTCCGTCCTCACGGAATTTTTGGAAGCGTCGAATCCGAACAGACGCTGCATTGTGTCGGTCATATATACACCCGTTGGCAGAATAAAAGCACAACGTTGCGCAAAGGTTGTCAAAATCCACGAGACGTGCAAGCAAACCTCCCAAAATACCGAC
>CAVDAU010000151.1:4535-5502 GCA_963607015.1 Streptococcaceae bacterium | reverse complement strand
CCGAGGTCACGGCATAGTGACTTCTGCACGATGTCAGACCCACCGGCAGGCACACAGACAGCCCAATGACAGCGGCAAGCAATATCTTCTTCTTATTCATTTCAATCCGTATTACAGTTCTCTGTAGAGAACGAAGCTGTAGCACAAAAGTAGCAAAAATCGGGTATCAGTGCGGCAGTGCCGTTGTTTTTATTTACTGATTAGAACATACCTCGGTTCAGTGAGATCAACAAAAAAGAGAACTTCCAACGCCCCACTGCGATGAGTGGCGTGCGCCGGAAGTCCTCTTGTTCCTGTATGCTAATCCCTACGTGGTTTGCACGTGCGGGGGACGGTCATTTGCTCTTGCTTGGAGCGTAGCGGGCATTGAGTCCGTCAACGACCTCCTGTGTGATGTTCAGAGCGTCATCGGCATAGAGCAGATTGTCCAATCCGGTGTTGCTGAAGATCATGTTGAAGCCATGTGTCTTGTTATACTCCTTCAGGAACACGTCGATGGTGTCCTGCAACTGCTGGTTATACTTGTTGCTCTCTTCAGCCAACTCGGTCTGCAACTTGTTGCTGAGTTCCTGCAAATCGCTGTTCAGCTTGTTGATGCGGTCATACTCCTGCTGTGCACGTTCCTGCGAGAGAAAAGCGTTGTTCTGATATTTGGTCTGGAACTCCTGCTGTTGCTGCTGCAGTTCCTGTGCCTTCTGGTTCAGGGTCAGGCGGACGTTCTCGCTCTTCTTGACCATCACTTCGTTCAGGTCGACCCAGAAGTTATATTTCGCCAGCAATGAATCAATCTCCACATAGGCCACCTTCAGGTCTGCCGAAGAACCGCCCTGGGAGTAGCTGCCCTGAGTGCCTTGTGTGCCGGCATTGCCGGAGCATTGTGTAAAAAGAATTGCGCACGAGAGCGCCACTAAACCTCCGAAGAGATGTTTCAATCCTTTCATAATTACTTTCTTAAATTGTGTATGTT
>CAVDAU010000151.1:0-4525 GCA_963607015.1 Streptococcaceae bacterium | reverse complement strand
CTTGTTTCTCTCTACTTCCCAACGCCCTTCGCTCTCTCGTCGACGGCAAACGGCGAGCGGCGACGCGCTCTCCTGTCCTGCGACTCCACGCAGTCGATGCCGCGCTTCTTCATCTCCTTGTTCCCGCTGATGTGGAAGTGGGGGAAGCGTCCGTCGGCAAAGAAAATCCTGACACCAAGCAGCAACACGCAGGCTGCCACAACAGCCAATGCCAACAGAACGGTGTACAACATAGGTATTCTCGGTACGTTAGTTTCACAATCAAGGTGCAAACATAGACATAAAAAACGAACGGGCAAAAGGAAATGTTTGTCTTTCTCTTCCCTCTTGGCTACCTTTGCCATGACAAAAGTACATCAAAACACTAATATCATGACACAGGAAGAATTGAAACCGACCGGCGTTTTCAGCTTTTTTGACGAAATATGCCGTGTTCCGCGACCATCGAAGAAAGAAGAAAGAATCATAGCATACCTGCAGGACTTTGGCAGGAAACACAACATTGAGACGCACACCGACGAGGCGGGCAACGTCATCATGAGGAAGCCTGCTACGCCAGGCATGGAGAACCGGAAAGCCGTGGTGCTGCAGTCGCACATGGACATGGTGTGTGACTGCCTGAAGAGCGTGGATCACGACTTCATGAAAGACCCCATAGAAACATATATAGACGGCGAATGGCTGCGGGCCAAAGGCACCACATTGGGAGCCGACAACGGCATCGGCGTGGCAACGGAGCTGGCCATACTGACCGACGACAGCATCGAGCACGGCCCGATAGAGTGTCTCTTCACGCGCGACGAAGAGACCGGACTGACGGGTGCTTTCGCCATGAAAGAGGGTTTCATGCACGGCGATATCCTGCTCAACCTCGACTCGGAAGACGAGGGACAGATATTCATCGGCTGTGCCGGAGGCCTCGACACCGTGGGTCGGATGACATACGATGCTGTCCCCGTGCCCGACGGATATTATGCCTGCCGCATTGAGGTGAAGGGCTTGCAGGGCGGACACTCCGGTGACGACATCGACAAGGGACGTGCCAACGCCAACAAGATTCTGAACCGCTTCCTCATGAAAGCCGCATCACGCTACGACATATACCTCTGCGAGATCGACGGCGGCAACCTGAGAAACGCCATTGCCCGTGAAGCCCACGCCGTGATAGCCTTGCCCGACGGCAACAAACATGGCCTGCGTGCCGACCTCAACATCTTCGCCGACGAGGTCAAGGACGAGTATCACACCACCGAACCCGATATGCAGATAGGGATGGAATCGGTGTCCTGCCCTGCCAATGCCATCGACCGCGACTCTGCCCGACGGTTGCTACAGACCGTCTGTGCCATGCCCCACGGCGTACAAGCCATGAGTCAGGACGTGCAGGGACTTGTGGAGACATCGACGAACTTGGCGTCGGTGAAGATGACGGACGGACATTCCATCACAGTCTGCACCAGCCAGCGCAGCTCCATCACATCGGCAAAAGAAGACATCGCAACTACGGTGCAGACCGTGTTCCTGATGGGTGGATTTGAGGTGAGCCGCAGCGACGGCTATCCCGGGTGGAAACCCAACACACACTCGGAGATACTGCAAGTGGCTGTCGAATCCTATCGTCGGCTGTTCGGCACGGAGCCTGAGGTGAAAGCCATCCATGCAGGACTGGAGTGCGGATTGTTTCTCTCGAAGTATCCGCACATGGACATGATTTCCTTCGGACCCACATTGCGTGGCGTGCACTCGCCGGACGAGCGCATGCACATCCCCAGCGTGGATAAGTTCTGGAGGCATCTGCTCGATATTCTGAAGAACATCCCCGTAAAGAAGTAAGGAGAATGTGCCGCCGCTGCCGCTGCGTCGTGCTCCTCGCACTGCTTCTGTCGGCACTGTCCGTCTGTGCGCAGAGGGACATGTGCCGCTTGCGCGTGATGAGCTACAACGTAGAAAATCTGTTCGACACAAGACACGACACACTGCGCGACGACACCGAGTTCCTGCCCGATGGCGTCCGCCACTGGACACGCACGAAGTACGTCAAGAAGCTGAACGACGTGGCACGTGTCATCATCAGCGTGGGCGGCGACGGCGGTGTACCTGAATTGGTGGGACTGTGCGAGGTGGAGAACGACTCCGTGCTGGTCGACCTGACGCGACATTCGCTATTGCGCCGCGCGGACTACCGCTATGTCATGACCGACTCGCCCGACCGCCGAGGCATAGACGTGGCGTTGCTGTACCAACGCGGCAGCTTCCGCCTGCTTGAGATGGAGTGTCTGAGCATCCCCAAGCCGGACAGGAACCACGATGCCACGCGCGACATACTGCACGTCGTGGGTCGGCTCCCCGACGACAGCACGCTCGACGTGTTTGTCTGCCACTTCCCCTCACGTTCCGGCGGACAACGGGAGACAGAGCCGCACCGCCTGTTGGCGGCACGCACACTTAAAAACGCAGTGGACAGCATCATCGGCCTGCGAGAGAAGCCGCAGGTGGTGATAATGGGTGACTTCAACGACTACCCGCACGACCGCTCCATGACCGAGGTGCTGCACGCACAGTTGTCAGAGCCTGACAATCCGGAGCCCGACGCGCTCTACAGCCTGCTTGGCATCAAATCTCGGAGGATGAAGGATGACTTCGGAAGCTACTGCTACCGTGGCACCTGGGGACTGCTCGACCACCTCATCGTGAACGGCCGTCTGCTGCGTGACGATGCGTCGTGCCACGTCGTCCGAGGGTCTGCCGACGTGTTCCGCCGCGGCTTCCTGCTCGAGGACGACACACGCTATGGCGGCAAGAAGCCACGGCGCACATACAATGGTATGGAATACAACGGCGGCACCAGCGACCATCTGCCCGTCTGCTTCGACCTGACCGTTACTTATTTTTAAGCAGACAGCCGTCCGTGCCGTTCGCATTTTGCCTACATTTGCGGCACGAACATTCAACACCATAGTCAATATGAACAAATACTGCACTCTTCTTTTGCTGTCACTGTTGTTGGTGGCAGGGGCATGCAACGACGGCGAAGTCTTCGAACCGGAAAAAGAGACCGGAACGGAAGACAGCGGCGGCAGCAGCACGACAACGACAACCATCAGCAAGGAGACAAAGCTCGCCGACCGGTTTGCCCTCGACGCCATGAGCGTCTACTACCTGTGGATCGACGACGACGACATAAAGTCCGCCGTCGAGACGAAACTGAATCCGGAGACCTGCACCGACCCCGTCAGTGCCGTGAAGGAAGTCCGCGCCGACGAGGACCGCTGGACTGCACTGTATGACGATGTGTCCGCACTGACAAACAGCATCAACGGCACGGAGACCACCATGGGACAATACATGCAGGTGGGGACGATAAGCAGCAAGGAGGGAGCCTACTTCCTGCTGGTCTGCTATGTCTATCCGGGAAGTCCGGCGGAGAAGGCGGGAGTGAAGCGCGGCGACATATACATATCTTATAATGGGGCGGACATCACGGACAGCAATCTCGAGGAAGCCTACTACGGCACCACGACAGCCACCTACGGACTGGCGCACATCGAGGCTACGGACGACGGCTACAGCATCAAGGACGACGGCACCGGCGTGAGCCTCACCCCCGTGAAGATGTATGAAGACCCCGTGCTGTGTGCCAAGACTTTTGACATCGGAGGCAAGAAGGTGGGCTATCTCGCCTATGCGAGCTTTGACATGAAATCGTGCGACAAGCTCATCGAGACCTGCAAAGGGTTCAAGGACGAGGGTGTCAGTGAGCTGGTGCTCGACCTGCGCTATAACGGCGGAGGCTACGTCTTCACCGAGGAGCTGCTTGCGTCCATGCTGGCACCGGCGGCAAACGTCACGGCCGGCGATGTCTATGAGAATGAGGTCTACAACGCACTGCTCACGAAGTACTGGGGCGACACATCGACCTCATACTTCAGCACTTCCTTCAGCCGTACCGACAGCGACGATACCACGACCGACTACTCCACGGCAGATGCCAACATCGGTCTACAGAAAATCTACGCACTCGTATCGGGCAACACGGCATCGGCATCCGAGTCCATCCTCGTGGGTCTGATGCCATACATGGACATCGAGGTCATAGGCACGCAGACACACGGCAAGTTCTGCACCGGTGCCATACTGACTCCTGACGAGGTCTACACATCCACACCGGATGGCATCGACGGCTGGGGCATCTATGTCATGATAGGCTCATACAGCGACAAGGACGGCAACAACCCCTGCCGTCCCGACGGACTGACACCCGACATCTCCGTCAGCGACGCCCCGTTCGACGGCTTCCAGATTGGCGACGAGAACGAGACCATGCTGAAGGCTGCACTGTCGGCTGCCGGCAAGAGCTATGCCGAAACACGCAGCCTGAGCCGCACGCCCTACCTGAAGACCCGTGCCCTGCACGGCAAGACTTTCGGCATGCGCATCGGGACACGCCGGATGAGTATAACCTCTCGAGCCAATGAGTATAACCTCTCGAACCAATGAGTATAATGTCTCGTGGCAACACGATTAA
>CAVDAU010000150.1:0-5584 GCA_963607015.1 Streptococcaceae bacterium | reverse complement strand
GTGGTTTGGCGAGCTACGGACACGCGCCGTTCCTGCCTCATTTTGTGAGCCAAAGCTCGGGGTTGAGCTTCTGCTTCTCGCGGCGAAGCTGGAAGTGAAGCGTGGTGCGTCCGCCGTCGGAACTGTCGGAGAAGACCGTGCCAAGGCTCTGGCGTGTGCTGACCTTGTCGTCCTGCTTGACCGATACGGATGCGAGGTTGCAGTAGACGGAGATGTACTCTCCGTGACGCACGAGAATATTGTACAGTCCGTTGAGCTTGAAGACGGCAACTACCGTCCCGTTGAAGACGGCTCTTGCCTGTGCCCCGGGCTTGCCCTGGATGTTGATGCCTTTGTTGTCGAGCACCACGTTGCGCAGCCCCCGGACGTTATACTGCCCGTAGTGGCTGGTGATGATGTAAGGCCCGGTGATTGGCAACGGCAGTTTGCCGCGATTGCTTGCGAAGTTGGCAGACAGCTGTGCATCGGGCTTGGCGGCATTATATACCTCACCGCCCTGTGCTGACTTCTGCCGTGCCGACTGCTGCGATGCCGATGCGTTTCCCTTACCTGCCGACTGCTTGCCGGCAGCCTGCCTGCGCGCTTTCTCTGCACGTTCAGCCTCCTTACGTTGGCGTTCTATCTCGGCGGCGATATACTTGTCAATCTGATTGTTGAGCTGTTCTGCCTGTCGCCGCTGCTTTGCTATCTCGGCCTGCAACGTGCGCTGTTTGCTCCGCAGGTCATTCACTATCTGCTGCTGCCTGCGCTCCTGGCTTTCCATCTCCTTCACTTCATGGTCGCGGGCGTTCAGGAGCTGCGCCTTCTCTTTGCGTGCCGCCTTCAGCTCCGCCTGCTTGCCGGCAACTTCTTCCTGTTTTCTAATCAGTTCCTCGCCCTGATGTCGCTGATAGTCGCCCATCTCACGGACATACACGAGACGGCGCACCATCTGCGAGAACTTGTCTGCCGAAAGGATGAACATCAACCGGCTATGCAGATTGCGGTTGCGATACAGATAGAGCACCGACGCTTCGTAGTCGCTGCGCTGCTGCTTGAGCTGCCGCTGCAAGGCGGCAAGCCGGCGGTCAAGACCGCGTATCTCCGTATCGACGGAATCGATGTCGGAAGCAATGGCATCGACAAGACGCTTGCGTTCCGCCAACTGCGAGGTCAGCACATTCAGGGCATTGAGCTGACTGCCGACGTTGCGGCTGTTTGTCTTCAGCAACGATTCCGTTTCGGTTATTTGCTTCTGAAGATTGCTGCGCTTGGCTTCAAGCTCGCGTATCAGCTTGTTCGACTGTGCGGACGCAGCCGGAGACAAGAGACACAAGCCTGCCGCCAACAGAAGCACGCGCATCTTCATAGGCTGAGACTTGTTAGAAGCTGCAGCATCTCCTCAAGGGTGACCTGCTTATAGCGCGACGACAGTTCGATGGGACTGACGCTGACGGGGTCTGTGGAGAAATCATAAAGCTCGACCTTTGCCTTCTTCAGCTTGGTGAGGCCGAGGTCTTCGCCCGTGATGCTCTTGGACTTTCCGTCCTTGGCCAGACGGCGCAGGAGCTTCTCGAGCTTCTCATAGGTGAAGCCCGACACCACCGCATAGCGCAGCTCGGAGGCTCCGGCACGGACAAAACGGCGGTTCATGCGGTCAACGATGAGAAGTTCATCGGGCGTGACCTGCACACGAGCAATCTCTGTCCGCAGGATTGGCATCAACAGCGAGAACTGAATCATCTCCTTGCGTTTCAGCTTCATGGTGCCGCCCACGGTGAAGACAGCATCCTTGTGAGGGATGGTTAGCTCCAGCTTGGACGACAGATATTCCGTGTGCATGACGTCCGCAGAGCCTTTGCCTGCATTGCGCGAGCTTCTGCAACCGGCGAGGGTAAGCATTGCCACGAGCAGCAAGGTCAGGCTGCAAGATGTCGTTAGGTGTCGTATCTTCATCATACTTATTTCTCCTGAATGTATTTGCGTTGCCTTATCTTCTGTTCAAGCACGGAGGATGTGCTCCCCTTGGCTTTGGCTTGTCGCCAATAGCCGACAGCAGCGTCGGTATCGCCCGACATATAGTATATGTCGCCACAGTGCTCAATGATGTCTGCACCGGCAATGCTGTCGTTCTTCAGTGCCATGTCGATGTAGATCTTCGCCTGGACATAGTTGCCTTTCTCGAAGAGAATCCATGCGTAGGTGTCGAGATAAGTCGCATTGTCAGGCTCGGCCTTCACCGTCTTGTAGCTCATCTCCTCAGCACGGTCAAGGTCCTTGTGCTCGAGCGATAGGTAATAGGCATAGTTATTGAGTGCCACGATGTTGTTTGCGTTCCACACAAGTGCCGAGTCATAGGCGGCAAAGGTCTCCTTCGTCAAGTCTTTGACATGATAGGCATCGCCCATAATGGCATAAAAATCGCTGACCACGGTCTTGTCGCTCTCACCGGTGATGTGCCTCAGCGCACGCCGGCATGTGCTTATCACACTGTCGGTCTGCTGAATGTTGTTGTATGCCACTGCCAGATAATAGTAGAACTCAAGCATCTCGGGATTGGCTTCCGTGCCTGTGCTGCACAGGTCTATCACGTCATTGAAGTCCTCGTTCTTCACTGCATCGCCGAGCAGCGTCATTCGCGCTGCGGTGTTGGTGGGGTCAATCTGCAGCACCTGACGCAGCACCGGCTCTGCCTGCTTCTCCATGTTCTTGCTATACAGGTATTGGGCATAGAGGAATGGCAGGTCGGCATCGTCGTGATCCTGCTCCATGATTCTGTTGAAGAGGTTTATGACCTCGGTGCTGTCTTTCTTCTCACTTTCGTTGCGCGTGATGATGCGGCGCATGACATCGGTCTTGATGTCCGTGGCGACATTCTTGTTCATCAGTACGGAGTCGAGTTGCCGCTCATAGCGTGCGGAGTCTCCCGTCTTCTGGTAGTAAGAGGCCAAGGAATATGTGGCTTGGGCATTGTCGGGGTCATTGGACAATACCTTATTATATATGGTATATGCCCGGTCGGTCTTGCCGTTGTCCATGTATTCGTCGCCAAGAGCCACCTGATAGCGGTAGTCTTCCGGATATTTGTCTATCAGCTTCTGCAGCTCGGCTTCGGCCTTGTCGTGTTCTCCCTGATAGTCGAAGATGGCATATTTCTGCATCGACAGCTGTTCGTTGACGCCCAAACGTTCCTCGAGCCTGTCGAGAAGTCCTATGGATTTGTCGAACGTGCCCGTGCGGTTGTAGGTCTGCAACAGGCTGTAAAGCACATCGGTGTTGTTCGGGAAATTGACCGACATTGTTTCGAGCAGTGCCGTGGCCTTGGCCATTTCGCCTTTCTGCATGTAGAGATTGGCCAGTCCCTGACTGAACCAGTAGTTTGCCGGAGCATATTCCACAGCCTTCTCCATAGCGGCAATGCCACGGTCATTGGCATTGAGGATGAGATAGTATTGCGCCAACTCATAGTAGACATCGGCAGACTGAGGGTTCATGTCGAGACAGTGCATGAGCATCTCGTAGCTGGCATCATACTTCTGCGCTATCCGCAGACGCGCAGACTCAAGGAAGTAGTAGTCGAAACGTCGGGAGTCTGCCTCGTCGGAAGCCGTGCGTCTCTGTGCACCGGCGCCAATGGGCATCATCATGAAGCAGAGCAGCAATGCGGCTATTGTCCTTATGTGTCTTGTTCTACGCATACGCCTTGTCGTGTAACACAGCGGCTTCACACGCCTGTATGTCCGAAACCTCCCGCACCGCGCTCGGTAGTCGAGAGTTCCTCGACCTCTATCCATTCTGCCTGTTCGTGTCGCGCGACAACCATCTGCGCGATGCGCTCGCCGTCGTTGATGACAAACGGTTCGTCCGAAAGGTTTATCAGGATTATGCAGATCTCACCGCGATAGTCGGCATCGATGGTGCCTGGAGAGTTGAGAACCGTAATGCCTTTCTTCAGAGCCAGCCCGCTGCGTGGTCTTACCTGCGCTTCATAGCCTGCCGGAAGGGCAATGAACAGTCCTGTAGGCACCATGACACGCTGCATCGGCTGCAGGGTTATCGGCTCGGAAACGTTTGCCCGCAAGTCCACACCTGCCGACAGAGCTGTGGCATACTGCGGCAACGGGTGCCGCGATTTGTTTATTATCTGTACCTTCATCTTCAGTCTGAAACCTTTTGAGAGAGCGAAAATACGTAATCCATCGAAATAAATGGTACTTTTGCAGTTAAATAAACCAAAGGGAGAGCGATGGATTGGAGGAAACTTATTTCGGCAAAGCGTTTCGGACTTGAGGAGTTTCACAGGGAAGACGACGAGAACCGCAGCGAATTTCAGCGCGACTATGACCGTCTTGTGTTCTCTGCGCCATTCCGCCGCTTGCAGAACAAGACACAGGTGTTCCCTCTCCCCGGCAGTGTGTTTGTGCATAACCGTTTGACTCATAGCCTTGAGGTGAGCTGCGTCGGACGTTCATTGGGCAATGACATAGCACGGCGCATCCTGCAACGCGAACCTGAACTGAGGAGCAGCTTCGTGCCGGAGATAGGATCGATAGTGTCGGCTGCCTGTTTGGCACACGACCTTGGCAATCCTCCGTTCGGGCACTTTGGAGAGCGTGCTTTCTCGACCTACTTCTCCGAGGGCAAGGGAATGGAACTGAAGCCGAAGTTCACCGACGGACAGTGGCAGGACCTGACGCACTTTGAAGGCAATGCCAACACGTTCCGAATACTGACACACAGGTTTGAAGGCCGCCGCAGAGGAGGGTTCGTGCTGACATATTCCACATTGGCCGGCATCGTGAAATATCCGTTCTCGTCGAGCTTGGCAGGAGGGAAGTCGAAGTTCGGCTTCTTCACTACCGAGGAACAGGCATTCCGCCTCATCGCCGAGGAGCTTGGCATTAAGCAAATAAGCGACAACCCCTTGCGCTATGCACGCCACCCGCTGGTCTATCTCGTTGAAGCTGCCGATGACATCTGCTATGAAATCATGGACATAGAGGATGCCTTCAAGCTGAAGATTCTGTCGTATGAGGAGACGCGGCAGCTGCTGATGGGCTACTTCTCCGCTGAAAAGCAGGAGCGCATGAATGAGACGATGAAGATCGTAAGCGACAGGAACGAGCAGGTCGCATATATGCGCTCTAACGTCATCGGACTGCTTACCAACGAATGTACACAGGCATTCCTCGACAACGAAGAGAAGATTCTTGACGGGACTTTCGACGGACCGCTGATAAAGCATATCTCACAACTTCCCGCAGAGGCATATCAGCGGTGTGCACGGTTGGCTTACGACAGAATCTACCGCTGCCGCGATGTGGTCGACATAGAGCTGGCAGGCTTCAAGATTGTAGGTACGCTGATGGAACTGATGATTGACGCGGTGCTTTCTCCCGAGAAAGCCTACTCGCAGCTGCTGATAAACCGTGTGTCGAGCCAGTATAACATGCGCTCACCCGAGCTGTTCGACCGCATCCAAGCCGTACTCGACTATATCTCCGGAATGACAGATGTCTTTGCCCTCGACCTCTACCGCAAGATAAACGGCAACAGCCTTCCTGCGGTTTAGGCACTTGTCCCCAAGACCTTATCATTTCCGGTT
>CAVDAU010000149.1:0-5602 GCA_963607015.1 Streptococcaceae bacterium | reverse complement strand
CGTTTTGCGTGTTACGTGTTTTTATATATCCGTTTTATCCGGTCTATGGTTTTCCTGCCGAGCTTTTCGCTCAGGGCAGCCTCCAGCACCTCGTGGGCATGAAGGTCGGTGGCGACATAGTCGTAGAAGCCTTCGTCGAGCAGGAAGCGGGCATTGTCCTTCGCGCGGTTGCCGTACATCCCGAGGAGGGAGAACAGGTTGAGCTGGAACTCCACGCCTTGCTGCTTGAGGTCACGGTATTCGTCCCCGGAGATGTAGAGATAGCGTTCGGGATGGGCAAGCATGGGGAAGAAGCCCTTCGACTTGATGCTGCACAGCAGGTCGCGGAAGTTGGACGGTGCCTTATAGTAGGATGTCTCCACGAGCAGGCGGTTGCCGTCCTTGCCCCACGGCAGGAGGTCGCCCGCACGGAAACGCTCCAGAAACAGGTTGTCGAGCATGTTCTCGGCAGAGAGGTGGAGCACTACGGGACCTTTGTAGGCTGCGGTGAGTTCGGCGAAACGCCGGCGCAGGGCAGCAGGGGTATTGGGCACGTCCTCCATGATGTGTGGAGTGAGCCATACTTCCTTGACGCCCAACTGTCCGTAGCGGGAGAGGATGGCGAGTGACTCCTCCATGGTCTCCACACCATCGTCAACACCGGGGAGGATGTGACAGTGGCAGTCGGTGAATCCCGAGAACAGTCCGCTGTCTGCCAGTCTTATTTTTCTACTGAATAGGTCAAACATAATCAATATCCATGTCCTGTGGCGTGTGTGCCTCTCCGAGGCACATATATATATATGGTATCTGCGCAGCCCCCAGGCTGCAGTCGCTCCGCTCCCTTAGGCCGGGGTTAAGCAAAAATGTGCCTCTTCGAGGCACCACGGCATGAGTGGACATTATCATGACATATAGCAGACATCATGCCGACATTAGAGCTACGCATGAAATCAGCCTCTCCGAGGCTGCACGTCCCGATGTCTACACTATTATCAGTCAGCTGATTTCCAGCCATTTACCCCCCCCCGTTTCTTGGAGGACCTGCTGCCGTAGTGGTAGCCATAGCCATAACCGTAGCCATAGCCGTAGCGGTAGTAGCCATTGCCATAGCGTCCGCTGCCCTCGGTGCCGTTGAGGATGATGCTCATGTTGGTATGTTTCTTCTCGTCGTAGAGCTTCTGCAGTTCCTTCACCATCGAGCGTTCGAGCAGACCGCTGCGCACGACGAAGATGACGCGGTCGGCATACTGCTCGAGTATCTGCGTGTCGGCGACGATCTCCACAGGAGGACAGTCGACGAAGATGTAGTCGTATTGCTGACGGAACATCTCGAACAGCGGTGCGAGGCGTTCGCTATAGAGCAGCTCGGTGGGGTTCGGCGGCATGGTTCCCATCGGGAGCACGTTCATGCCCTCAACGTTCCCGTCGGTGACGATGAGCTTCTGCACGTCGGTCTCCTTGCCGCTGAGGTAGTCCGTGAGACCTGTTGCGGGACTTCCGACATATTCCGACGATGTGCCGCGACGGAGGTCACAGTCGATGACGAGCACCCTCTTGCCACGGATGGCAAAGGATTTCGCCATGTTGACGGAGAGGAAGCTCTTGCCGCTGCCGGCATTGAAAGAGGTGAGCAGGATGACATTGGCACTGCCGCTCTCCTTCTTTGAGACGAACTCGATGTTGGTGCGGAGCACACGGAATGCCTCGTTGATGACATCGCGCTTGCCGGACTTCACGACAATCAAGTGCCGGTCTGTCTGTTTCTTCGTCTGCCACCAGTGGCGTTTGGAGTTGCCTATATAATATGGTATCTCGCCGAGGAACGGTATGGTCAAGTTCTCGAGATCCTTGCGGCCGCGCACCTTGGTGTTGGAGGTCTCGCGGACGAAGAGGACGACGACAGGTGCGAGCACGCCAAGCATGAAAGCCACAAGGAGGATGTTGCGCCTCACGGGAGCAACGGGCTGCAGCTTGCCGTTAGGGGCGGAGATGATGCGCGTGTTATAGGCGGTGAATGCCTGTGACAGTTCGTTCTCCTCGCGCTTCTGCAACAGGAAGAGGTAGAGGGCCTCCTTGACCTGCTGCTGGCGGCCTACCGACTGCAGGTATTTTGCCTGATTGGGGCTTGAGGCTATCTGCGAGCGTGTGGAGTCCTCGCTCTGCTGCAGGTGGCTTATCTGCGTGTCAAGGCTCATGATGAGGTTGCTGATGCTTGCGAGGATGGCTTCGCGCAGCGAGGCAAGGTTACTGTCGAGGTCAAGGACAAGAGGGTTGTTCTCGCTGGAGTTGGACACGAGGCTGTTGCGCTGCAGCAATGTCTTGTTGTACTCTTCTATCTGGTTCTCTATGGCAGGGCTCTCCACGCCGGAGTTGACGGGCAGCAGGCGGTTCTGCTTGTTGTCTTCGGTGAGGTAGCTATTGACATATTGGCAGATGGCACGCTGCGTGCTGAGCTGGAGCATCCGGTTGTTGTTTTCCTTGGACTGCTCCATGTAGAGGGATGAAGCGGCTTCCACGTCGGGGAGGAGATGCTCGCTCTTGTAGGACGAGATGTTTTCGTCCACATCGCCCAGCTCGCGTTCAATCACTCCGAGACGTTCGGTGATGAAGTTGCTTGTGGCGACGGTCATCAGGTTCTTGTCGTTCATCCAGCTCTCCTTGTAGACGGAGATTATCATGTTGATGATGTCCTCGGCACGGTTTGGCAGCACATCAGTATAGGCAAGCTCTATCACGGTGGACTTCTCGTCGGCGAGGGTCGCGGTGAGGCTGTTCTTGATGCGGTCGGTCATGTCGTAGAGGTTGGTGCGGCTGACATATATCGGTTCGGGATCTTCGAGGAAAGACTCGAAGCCTGCCACAGGCACCACGGTGATGTTGCCGACCGGTGTCTCCATCTTGGTGTTGTATTTGCCGGTGACGGGAGTGTCGGGCAGGTCGTCCTCTCCGGAGAGCTTGAAGTCGGATACCTCGAATGTGCTTGCGTCCTTCAGGCGAAGGGTGATGGCGGCATTCTGTTCGGGCAACAGGTCGTGGAAGAAGACCTTAACAGGAAGGGTCTCCTTGTAGAGCACCTCCTTATGGAACGTGCCCGACACCTTGTATTCCACGTCACAGTCCATCCGCTTGCCCACTTCGAGAAGGACGTCGTGTGCCTGAATGGCATTCAGCTCATTGTTGACATTGGTCTGGCCTGCGGAGAATCCCATGCCGGAGAACATGGATGCCACGTCGTTCGACGCCGACGAGGACTTGCCGTCTTCCTTGACGAGGATGGTGGCAGAACGCTGATAGGACGACGGAGTGGTTAGCAGATACATGACGGCAATGCCGAGACATACCGCCAATGACAGGGCGAACCACCGCCAGTGCGCCAGGCAGAGGTAACAGAGATCCTTGAGCGTCAGGAATGACTCTTCCTGATCGGTATTTTGTTTGCGTGAAGTCTGGTTGTTCATAATACCTTATTAATATATGCACTATTTTACGAGTACGGCAATTGAGGTCAGAAGCGAGGCAACGCTTATCCAGAAAGATGTGGACAGGACATTGTTGCCGTTGACGGTGGACTGGCGTTTCTTGACGTTGTTCGGGTCGACATAGACCACGTCGTTCTGCTGCAGGTAGGCGACAGGAGAGTTCATGACGCTGTCGGTATCGGTGAGGTCCACACGATAGGCATATTGCTTCCCGTCAATGGTGCGCAGCACCAACACGTTGTCGCGACGACCCTGGATGGTGAGGTCACCGGCCTTGCTCAGTGCATCGAGCAACGGTATCATGTCGCGGTCGATGGTGTACTGACCCGGTTTGTTCACTTCGCCCATGACGGAATAGTGCAGGTTCTCGAACTCAACGGTGACCACAGGATCCTTGACAAGATTCTCGGAAACGAGCTTCTGCTTGATGGTCCCGGCTACCTGTTCGCGCGTCATGCCTGCAACCTCCACCTTCCCCAGCACGGGGAAATCGATGCAGCCGTCGGAAGTGACGCTGTAGCAGGACATCTGCTGGCTGTAGGATGATCCCACCGAACCCACACGATATGAGGATACGGGCAGATTGAACAACTCTGACAGCTGGGAGTCTCTGCTCTTGACGACAATGGAGACCTTGTCTCCCGTCTGAATCCTGATGAGCTGCTCCGCATTGTCAAGTACAGCCCCATCGGGAATACCCTGCATGTAGCTGATATTCTTGGGCGTATGACAAGAGTACAACACGATGGACAGCAACATCATCAGTCCATAACTTACTATTGGCTTGAATTTCATATTTTGTTTTTTTTGTTTGTCGAGTAAAAATGATATACATCTCCTGTCAAGACAACACAAAAGCCCAACAGGCGTTGCTACATACAATACCGGTTGAGCTGCCGATGAGCATGGGACGAGTACCATAAACCACAGGTAATCGGGATAAGGCTCATGCGAGGGTTGACATTATGGGTTGTCGGTTGACATATACTTGTTGTAATGTTCTCGGTATCAATTGCTATATAGGGGGGGGGGTAAAATTTAATTCCATATTATATCTATGCTAAAGATTATGTTCCACAGATTACACGTTCAACTCTCGATTACTTCGAGAAATGCCGACGGGATGTAGGCCGTGACAGCGGTTAGTATTCCACCGATGATCACTCCCACACGCTGTTCGCCCCTGAAGCGGGCAACCGTTCCTTCGACTCCGCAGAAAGCACCTTCCACGATCCGCACCTTCTTGCCTTTCTCAAACTTGTGTATGGTCTCGGAGAAGAGCTCTGCATGTTTGTCTTCGACCGCACATATCCTCATCAGGGAGTCCATCTGCCGCTGTGGCACCATGATGGGTTGCCTCCTCAACATTCCGGATTCGCGATAGTAACGACAGTAGAAGCGCAGATAGGGAGCTTCGGGATTGCGCTGTACGAGTGGCGTGAGCCGGCGTTCCGTTCCGTAGGCAAAGAGCAGATTGGGCAGGCGGCTCTCCCTGACAGACTTTCGTTTGCCCCGTATTTCCTTTATGGTGACGATGGTGGGATAGAAAATCTTGACATTCTGCGACGTCAGATAGTCACATGCCTTCTGTTCGCGCCCGTAGGTCGTCCTAAGCACATACCAATGGGCATTCACGGATGTGTCTGCCATCGGGTCATCGGTCGGAGACAGTGCATTTCGGGTTGACACCCCTGTATGTGAGTCCGTGCGCTTTGCATCGTCTCGGACTTCGGGGAGGACGTCGGGGGCAAGCCCGGCGCGTGATGAGTTCTCGGTGTCTGTTACCTCAAATTCCATCCTGTCATACCGAATATTGCACATGCCTGACCGTTCAAGACTGAAGCAATCGGCCGTACAACGTACACCTCACTTCCACCCTACTCTCCTCACGGTGAACAAATTCACCGCAAAAGATCGGCGTGTGCTGAGGCACGAACAACCACCGGCGATGCGCAATGACACGCAATGCCGATGCGTATTCAGGGGTCAAAAGTACAACAAAATTCTTTAACAAAAAGAAAAAGGTGGGAATGGAATGAAATCTTCATGGGACAATGGTGGAGCGGATCTACAGCAATGTTATCCTAAACGTTTCTTAAAACACTGAATGACAGAGATTGTCTCAATGACACCCCACTGCA
>CAVDAU010000148.1:0-5829 GCA_963607015.1 Streptococcaceae bacterium | reverse complement strand
GAGCTCGGCATCGTTCCCGCAGTAGAGAAGTGGACTGAGGAGAACCCTAACCTCTGATTGTCCATTCCCTCTCCTTAATGGGGAGAACTGACACAACCCCTAAGGGCGTGCCCACCATTGCGGTGCGGCACGCCCTTTTTTCTTTCTTACGGGTAAGCCCCAAAAGGTTCGGCAGAAAATCAGTAGGAAGTCTCCCGATTATTGCGATATGGATTTTAATACCTACATTTGCGGCAACGGAAACAAAACACTGCAAACGATGAAGAAGAACACCCTAATCATAATAATCGGCACGGTACTCGTTGCGGCATTAGTGGGCATCACTTTCCTGCTGTTCACGGAGAAGAAGGCCAACCGCGAGCTGACGGAAGAGTTCCGGTTGGAGAAGGAAGACCTGGAGAATCAGTATGCCGACTTCTCGCGCCAGTATGACGAACTGCGGATGACCATATCAAACGACTCGCTGTCGCAACTGCTTGAGCAGGAGCAGCTGAAGACCCAGAGACTATTAGAGGAGCTGCGGACGGTGAAGAGCACCAACGCCAAAGAGATACGCCGACTGAAAGACGAGCTGGCAACACTGCGCAAGGTGATGGTGGGATACATCAACCAGATTGACTCACTGAACCGCCTGACAAACGAGCAGCGCGAGGTGATTGCACAGGTGACTGAGAAATACAACAACGCATCAAGGCAAATCAGCAATCTGTCGGAGGAGAAGCGGACACTCACCAAGCAGGTGACGCTGGCCTCGCAGCTCGATGCCACAGGCATAAGCGTGCAGACGCTGAACAAGCGCGGACGCGAGACATCACGCGTGAAGAACATCACACAGTTGGCCATCAGCTTCACCATAGCCAAGAACATCACCGCACCGACCGGTGACCGCACGCTGTATGTGCGCATCGTGAAGCCGGACAACAGCGTACTGACAAAGAACGCCGCAGAGACCTTCAGCTACGAGAACCGCGAACTGCCGTTCTCCATAAAGAAGTATATCGAGTACACGGGAGAGGAGCAGTCGGTGACGGTCTACTGGGACGTGAACGAGTTCCTCTATGCCGGCAGCTATCGCCTTGAGATATTCGCAGAAGGCAACCTCATCGGTTCAAGTACATTCACCCTCAACTAACACAACCACATACGCACGGTTGCAGCCGTGGCGATTGCCGTCACTGCCTGATTGTGACTAACGTTGCCCCGAAGCCGTATTCCTGAAAAGAAGCGTCCTGCCATGTGCAGGCACGGTATTTCTGCTTCAGTTCTGCAAGGATGGCCTTGCGCAGCACGCCCTCGCCCTTGCCGTGGATGAAGACGATGCGCTGTCCTGACTTCTTGCGGTATTCCTGCATCACTTCGTTGAACTTGTCTATCTGGCAGCGCAACATGTCGCCGTTGCTCAGTCCGCGAGTATTGTCAAGCAGGGCATTGATATGCAAGTCCACCTCCACAATGCCGTTCTTCTCCTGCTTCGTCTTGGGCTGCGGAGCAGGCGCATGGCTGTCGGCATCATGCTTCTCCATCAATGCCTGTTCCAGCTGCTGCACCGATATTTCGGGTTCGCGGACGGGCATATCGTCGCGGATAATGTTGACAATGAGCGACGGGACATCGAAGAAGTCCGACGCGTCAAATGAGTTCAGGCGAAAGAACTTCTTGGTGTCGAGGCGCAGCTCCACATCAACGGCAGGCTTGCGCATGAACTTCTTCTTGTCCTTGAATGCCAACAGCTGAACGGTCAGATGCTCCATGCCGTTCAGTGCGGTGCGGTCGAACTCCTCAAGCAGGAGCTTGGTGTTCGGCTCTATGTAGCCATTGGAGCGCAGTGTCCACAGTGTTCCGTCCTGCGACAGGAGATTATAGTAGAGGTAGTAGTTGCTGTCGTTGACGAGATAGCTCTCGAATGTGGTGATGCTGAACTGCTTGATGTCCTGCGGCACGAAGGCAAGTGCGACGTTCAGGCGGTCTGCCCCGCGCCGTTCGGGCTGGAAAGCGACCGGCAATGTTGCATCCTTCCCGCCACGCATGTCCGCCGTATCGCCCGACGAGGCACTACGTTCCTTCTCCTGCCGTTTCTCCTGTTGCTTCCTGTTCGGCACGTTATAGTCGTCGGTCTCAACAGCAACGAGATCGCGCACAGCCACAGGAACCTCAAAGCCGTCGGCATCTTCCACCACGGCTATGTCCTTGCTTTGGAAGGACACTATACGTCCCTCTCCGACCTCGTTCAGAAACCTCACCTTATCTCCCGTCTTCATAACCCTATACCTATTTATATATGTATCTATTCGGATGGCAAAGTTAATGAGAAAGCAGCAAAGAAGTCTTAACTTTGCGCCGCAAAACAAGGAGACGACAATGAATCAAGCAGACCCGCGAGACATCAAGATACGCGACTACGACTACCCCCTGCCCGACGAGCGGATTGCCAAATTCCCGTTGCCGGAGCGCGACCATTCCAAGCTGTTGCTCTTCCGCCACGGCGTGATAGGCGAAGACATCTTCACCTCGTTGCCGCAGTATATCGGCAGCGGAGAGCTGATGGTGTTCAACAACACCAAGGTCATACAGGCGCGCCTGCACTTCCGCAAGGAGACGGGTGCGCTCATCGAGGTGTTCTGCCTGGAGCCTGCACGCCCAGCCGACTATGCGCAGAACTTCTCGGAGACAAGCTCCGTGGCGTGGCTGTGCATGATTGGCAACCTGAAGAAGTGGAAAGGCGAGGAGCTGCGACGCAGCATGAGCGTGAAAGGACGCAGCATCACGCTGACAGCACGCTTAGGCAGCACCGTCGGCACGAGCCATTGGGTGGACTTCGGATGGGACGATGCTGACATCAGCTTCGCCGACATCCTTGAGGAGTTCGGCGAACTGCCCATACCGCCATACCTGAACCGCAAGGCCGAGGAGAGCGACAAGCAGACCTATCAGACCGTCTACTCGAAGATAAAAGGATCGGTGGCAGCACCCACGGCAGGGCTGCACTTCACGGAGCGTGTGCTCAACGAACTGCGGGACAAGGGTGTGGAGACAGAGGAGCTGACGCTGCACGTGGGCGCAGGAACATTCAAACCTGTGAAGAGCGAAGACATCGGCGGACACGAGATGCACACAGAGTGGATCTCCGTATCGCGCAGCACGATAGAGCGGTTACTTGAGCACGGCGGACGTGCCATAGCTGTCGGCACCACGTCGGTACGCACATTGGAGTCACTGCATCACATGGGTCTGACGCTGATGCGCAACCCTGACGCCACGGACGAAGAGCTGCGCGTGAAGCAGTGGCAGCCCTACGGACTGACGGAAGAGCAACGCGCCGTCCCGCCGACAGAGACGCTCAACGCCCTGTTGCGCTACATGGACAGGCACGGACTACAGACTCTGCACTCCAACACACAAATCATCATCGCCCCGGGATATGAGTATAAGGTCGTGAAAGCCATGGTGACGAACTTCCACCAGCCGCAGAGCACGCTGCTGCTGTTGGTTTCGGCATTCGTCGGCGACGGTCACTGGCGTGACATCTACAGCTATGCCCTCGGTCACGGCTTCCGCTTCCTGAGCTACGGCGACTCGTCGCTGCTCATCCCGTAAGCCTTAGGCGGGCATCTCACCCGCCTATCATCTTCCGCACCACGTCCATCACCTTGCAGCCGATGGCTTCTGCCTCCGCCTGCGACCGTGCTTCGCTGTACACGCGTATTATGGGTTCGGTGTTGCTGCTGCGCAGATGTACCCACGAATCGGAGAAGTCTATCTTCACTCCGTCAATGTCGTTCACCTGCTCGTCCTTATACAGTTCCTTGACCTTACGCAGAATTGCCTGCACGTCGGTATCGGGCTTCAGGTCGATGCGGTTCTTTGCCATGAAGTAGTTGGGATAGGTGGCACGGAGCTGTGAGGGCTTCATGTGCCGCTTTGCCATGTAGCTAAGAATCAGGGCTATGCCCACCAGCGCATCGCGACCGTAGTGCAACTCCGGATAGATCACTCCGCCATTGCCCTCGCCGCCAATCACGGCACCGGTCTCCTTCATCTTCGTGGTCACGTTCACCTCGCCGACAGCTGCGGCGAAGTACTGCTGTCCGTAGGCAGCAGTGACATCACGGAGCGCACGGGTGGAGCTTAGGTTGGACACCGTAGCCCCGGGGGTGTGCTGAAGCACATAGTCGGCAGCGGTGACGAGCGTATATTCCTCGCCATACATACGTCCATCCTCGCAAATCATGGCGAGGCGGTCGACATCGGGGTCGACGACAAATGCCACGTCGTTCCCTCCACGCTGCATCAGAGCCATAATGTCTCCAAGGTTCTTCTCAAGAGGTTCGGGGTTGTGTTGGAAGTCACCAGTCGGCTCACAGTAGAGCTTGTCCACATGCTCCACACCGAGCCGTTCCAGCAGCTCGGGCAGGATGATGCCGCCCACGGAGTTGACAGTGTCTATCGCCACACGGAAGTGTGCCGAACGTATAGCCTCAACATCGACCAACGGCAGAGCCAGCACAGCGTCGATGTGTTTTTTGTTGTATGTGTCGTCCTCACGATATGTACCGAGCCTGTCGACCTCGGCATAGTCGAAGTCCTCGGCTTCTGCTATCGCCAGCACCTCGTTTCCCTCTTCCTTGTTCAGGAACTCGCCTTTCTCGTTCAGCAGCTTCAGTGCGTTCCACTGCTTGGGATTGTGCGATGCCGTCAGGATTATGCCGCCGCCGGCACCTTCCATCGTCACTGCCAGCTCGGTCGTGGGTGTCGTTGCCAGACCAATGTCCACGACATCCCAGCCCATTCCCATCAGCGTGCCTGCCACGACATCACGCACCATGCGTCCCGAGATGCGTGCGTCGCGACCCACGACAATCTTGTTGCTCCTGACGGTGCATGTGCGGCGTATCAGTGTGGCATAGGCAGATGTGAACTTCACAATGTCCAGCGGTGTCAGTCCCGCTCCGGCACGTCCGCCGATGGTGCCGCGTATTCCTGAGATTGATTTTATCAGTGTCATGTGTGGTTACTTGTATATTTGATACTTCCTGATGTCGTAGTAGTACGGACGGACATAATTCATCGCCGACTCATGTCCCATCTTTGAGGGCACGATCAGCTTCACCCGCGCACCGTCGCGCACGTAAGCCAGCGGGATGAGCCATCCTGCCGGCACTGCCGTAGTGGAATAGGTGTCCTTTATGGCTCCTTTCGTGAAGATGCCCGATATGCTCGACGAGCTCTTCGTGTAGCGGAACTCATCGACGTAGTACGGCAACGACAGATTGGACGAGTAGAGCGACACCGTCGTCTCAGTGATGAGATATTCCGCCATGCGCACCAGCACCATGTCGTTGTTCTTCACCGTATCGGCAGGGTTTGACGATCCCTTGTCCACAATCTGCATATAGATGCCGCTCGAGGTCTGCACATACTCGTTCTTGCTGACATCGGTCGTCGAATCCTGATCGATGAACTGCTGCTGCGTGATGACGGTGATGTTGCTGTCGTTGATGAACTTTGCGATGGCACGCTTCTCGTCCTTCAGCATATCGGCATAGGTCTTGTCGTCGTCGCAGGCATTGAACGCCATGCTGCATACCAGCAGCGAGAAAGCAAACAGTAGGAGCTTCTTCATGTCTTGTCTCTTGATTATTGCAGCACAAATGTATGCTTTTCCACCGTAACGCACACAACCGTCCCTGTGTTTCTATAATCTTTTAACTATCGCTGCGACGGCTGTCCGCCTCAAAGCCGGTAGTACTTACTTCGCCAAGTAAGATATACTTACTCGGCACTTTAAGATATACTTACCCGACCAAGTAAGTATATCTTCCGCAGACGTGC
>CAVDAU010000147.1:0-5870 GCA_963607015.1 Streptococcaceae bacterium | reverse complement strand
GAATAAAGGCTTGCCTGATTTTTATCGATGTAACATTATGGATTTTAGAAATATTTTTCATTCATTTGCATTGAAGTGTACTTCTCTTGGAAAGAGATGTATCGCAAATACGGTCGATGTGACTGACTTTCACCACGATGGAATGTTGATGGAAGCAGAGGCGTAAATCTCTCCGTAAGAGAAGTACATGGTATGCAAAGTTTGATGCAACCGGTTAAGAAATAGAATACGGCGAACGCCCAAAGGGTATATGGCTTGTAAAAATGTCAAGCAAAATCGCCTCAGACGCACAACAGTGTCGAAAACAACGTTCTATTCATGCCTTTGTCTCAATAAATTGCGTACCTTGCACCCATAATGTACTTCTCTTACGGAGAGAGGGACAGGCAGACTTTGATTTCAGATGAGAGCAAGTCGAAGGAAAGGGAACGGGGAGAAATCCCCAACTTATGTGACAAGATGCCGTAACTGCTTGATTGGTAGAAACATCTGCCGTCTTGCAGGATTGGGAGAATTGTCTTGAAGCGAAACGGTGACACCCCCTATGGTGAACGAGGAGAAACACTGGTACGTGATGCGCGACCTGAAGCGGACGAACGCCAAGCAGCCTGCCTACCGGCTGTTGAGGGAGAAGACCATCGAGGTCTTTGTCCCCATGACGTGGCGCGTCATGACGCGCCGTGGCGTGCGTATTCGTGAGAAGGTGCCGTTCATTCAGGACCTGCTCTTCGTTCATGAGGCTCAGGCGGTTCTTGATGCCGTCGTGGAAACGACCCCTACACTTCAGTATCGCTGGTTGCGTGGCACTTGGCGCAAGCCGATGACCGTGGCCGATGCCGACATGGAACGTTTCATCTGTGCCGTGAACGCCACTGATTCCCCTATGTATTATCTGCCCGAAGAGGTCACGCCGGCCATGTGCGGCCGCCGTATCCGCATCATTGGCGGACCGCTCAACGGCTGTGAGGGGAGCCTGGTCACCATCCGTGGCTCCAAGGTCAGGCGTCTGCTCGTCGAGCTGAAAGGATTTCTTGCTGTGGGTGTGGATGTCAGCCCCGAATACATACAACTCTTATAAGCACCGAAGCCTATGACTCCTGTCTTCACTTTCTCTGCTACGCCACAGTTTTGGGCAGTCAATTCTGTCCTTGTGTTCGTCATCTGCGTCATCCTCGCGGGAGTGCTCATTCCGAAGATTCTCCTGATCTCCTTCCGCAAGAAGCTGTTTGATGTCCCCGACGAGCGCAAGATCCATCATGCGGCGATACCCTGCCTTGGAGGCATTGCCTTCAACCCTGTCGTGATATTCTCGATAGCGTCGCTGCTCGGCGTGTGCCGGCTCTTGGGCTATGACGATGTGCTCTATGAGGTTGTCTCGGAGGGTCTCATGCTGACTTTCGGCTTCTGTGCCGTCATGGTGCTCTATCTTGTCGGCATAGCCGACGACCTGATCGGCATCCGCTACCGTTCCAAGTTCGTGGCGCAGATTGCCTGCGGACTGATGGTCATTGCCGGCGGGCTGTGGATCGACAACCTTCACGGGCTACTCCTTATATATAATATACCCGAGCTGATAGGGTGGCCGCTCACGGTGTTTGCCGTGGTGTTCATCATCAACGCCATCAACCTCATCGACGGCATTGACGGACTGGCCTCCGGACTGTGTGGTGTGGCGATGCTCTTCTACGGGATAATCCTGTTCGTGGCACACGAATACATCTGCTCCATGCTTGCTTTTGCCACCCTCGGCGTGCTCGTGCCGTTCTTCTACTATAATGTGTTCGGCAACGTCAAGCGCGGCAGGAAGATATTCATGGGCGACACGGGCAGCATGACTGTCGGCATGATGCTCTGCATCCTTAGCCTGAAGGTCTGCCGCTGCTTCACCGACGATGCCTCTGCCGATGCGCCAAACCCCTTCGTGCTGGCCTATTCGCCGCTCATCATCCCCTGCTTCGACGTGGTGCGGGTCTATATGCACCGTGTGCGCAACGGCAGGAACCCGTTCATGCCCGACAAGAGCCACATCCATCACAAGCTGCTTGCCATCGGCATGCCGCAGCGTGCGGCGATGGTCACCATCGTGTCCGTGGCGGTGGTCTTCACGCTGTTCAACATCCTGCTGTCGACCTGCATCAGCGTGACACTGCTTCTGCTCGTCGATGTCCTGATATATACGGCTGCCAACATTTGGCTGACACGGAGAATACGTCAGGTCAAAAAGGAACTATAGTTTTTCACTCATATAATACACAATGAAATTTTGCAAAATCATTCTCGTGGCTGCATCCGTCCTGCTCTTAGGCTCATGCTCCACATCGAAACGGATTGTCTACTTCCAGGATCTGCATCCCGGAGAGAGTGAGCTGGCACTCGCCACACCGACGGAGATAAGGATACAGCCCAAGGACAAGCTGTCCATCCTTGTGAGCAGCCAGGATGCGAGGCTGACCAGCATGTTCAATCTCCCCATCGTCACCCAGCAGGTGGGGCAGACCTCGACAACCTCCTCCTCCTCGACCTCCTCAGGCGGTGGCCGCGGAGTCTCCGGCTATACCGTCGACACCAACGGCAACATCGACTTCCCCGTGCTTGGCACACTCCATGTGCAGGGAATGACGCGCGAAGGTGTCGCCGCTTTCATCAAGGGGGAGCTGCAGTCCCACGACCTCGTCAAGGATCCTGTGGTGACGGTGGAGTTCATGAACTTCACCGTAAATGTCTTGGGCGAGGTGAACAGCCCGGGACGCTATGGCATCGACCGTGACAGATATACCGTCCTCGATGCCCTGAGCGATGCGGGAGACCTGACCATCAACGGTCAGCGCGAGAATGTGCTGGTGTTGCGCAACGAAGACGGCGTGCAGCGCGTCTATGGCATCAACCTCTGTTCTGCCGACCACATCTACTCCTCTCCGGCGTACTATCTGCAGCAGAACGACGTGGTATATGTTGAACCGAACGGCACCAAGGTACGCCAGTCCACCGTCAATGGCAACACCGTGCGCAGCACCTCGTTCTGGCTCTCGCTGGCATCATTTGTGACTTCCATCATCGTACTCATCGCAAGATAACACGCTCTATGGCAACCATTCAGAAGAACATTCAAGTTCAGAATGTGCAGGACTTCATGCACATTCAGGATCTCCTTTACCTCTGCCTCGCCAAGTGGCACTGGTTCGTAATCTCATTGGCGGTCTGCCTCGGCACCGCCGTCTGGTATCTGCTCACCACGCCACCGGTCTACTCCAGCTCTGCCTCCATGCTCATCAAGGACGACTCAAAGGGATCGTCGGCATCCGGAGATGCCGGAGCGTTCTCAGACCTTGGGCTGTTCACGACCAACTCCAACATAAACGACGAGATGGGAACACTGCGGTCGCCCGACCTCATGCGTGAGGTCGTCTCGCGGCTGCATCTTGACATGGACTACAAAGTCTCCGGACGCTTCTACCGCAAGACGGTCTACGGCCGTCAGCTCCCTGTCAGCGTCAGCATAGGCGGACTGTCGGAAGACGCGTCCCTCTCGTTCACGTTGCAGCTGTCGGCAGACGGCAAGGTCGCCATCTCTGATGTCGTGCGTGGCGGCGAGAGCGTCAGTATGCCGGATCTCACGGGAACCCTGAACGACACCATCCGTAGTGGCATAGGCAATATAGTCGTCTCCCCGACATCCTCCTATACGGAGAATGTGGCGACCAAGCTTTATGTGTCGCACCTGCCGTTCGGCTCTGCCGTCTCTGCCTGTTCCTCAAGGCTGGGCGTCTCGCGTAACGACGATAAGTCGAACATCATAACCCTGTCGTTCAACGATGTCTCCACCCAGCGGGCAGAAGATGTGCTGAACACCCTCATCGCTGTCTATAACGAGAACTGGATAAGCGACAAGAACCGCGTCACCATCAGCACGTCGCAGTTCATCGACGACCGTCTCGGCGTGATCGAAAATGAACTCGGCAACGTCGACGACGACATCTCGTCCTTCAAGAGCGAACATCTGCTGCCCGACGTGCAGGCTGCCGCCAGCATGTATATGGCACAGGCGAGCGAGGCGGAGTCGTCCATCCGCGACCTGAACAATCAGGTCTACATGGCACGCTACATACGCAACAACCTGACCGGTGGCGGCAACACCTTCCGGCTGTTGCCCACCAACTCCGGCATAAACGATGCCAACCTCTCGTCGCAGATAACTGCCTACAACTCCCAGCTGTTGGACCGCAACAGCCTTGTGGCCCACAGCAGCGAGAAGAACCCCATGGTGGTGGAGATGGATTCCGTCCTCTCTGCCTTGCGGAGTGCGCTGCTCACCTCCATCGACAACCAGCTCGTGGCACTGAACGCACAGATAAACAGCTTGCAGGGAATCAGCGGACAGGCCACCTCGCAGATAGCCTCCAACCCCCAGCAGGCCAAGTATCTGCTATCGGTGGAACGTCAGCAGAAGGTGAAGGAGTCGCTCTACCTCTTCCTGTTGCAGAAGCGCGAGGAGAACGAGCTGTCCCAGGCGTTCACGGCCTATAACACCCGCATCATCGCCATGCCGAGTGACAGCTCGGCACCCATTGCCCCTGTCAAGAAGAACATCCTGTTGGTGGCGTTCGCCTTGGGAATGTTCCTGCCGTTGGCAGTCATCTTCATGCGCGAGAGCACAAACACCCGCGTGCGCGGAAGAAAAGACCTTGACGGCGTGACCGTGCCTTTCATCGGTGAGATACCATTATATATAAAGAGGAAAAAAACGTTCGGCAGGAAGCCGAAGGATGTCAAGGCTGTCGTCGTCAAGGAAGGCAGCCGCGACATCATCAATGAGGCATTCCGCGTCCTGCGCACCAACCTTGAGTTCATGTCGGGCAAGGAAATGTCGTCCAGTGTCATTGCCGTCACCTCGTTCAACCCCGGCAGCGGCAAGTCATTCCTCACCCTCAACATCGCCGTGAGCCTTGCCATCAAGGGCAAGCGGGTGCTGGTCATCGACGGTGACCTGCGCCATGGTTCTGCCTCGCAGTATGTCGGCTCCCCGGCCAAGGGCTTTAGCGACTATCTTGGCGGCAAGGTGGACAGCCTCGACGAGATAATCGTCACCGACCCGAAGCATGAATATCTCGATGTCCTTCCTGTCGGCACGAACCCTCCGAACCCTACAGAGCTGCTGTTCAGCGAACGGCTGAAGCAGACGATAGACACTGCCCGCGATCGGTACGACTATGTGCTGATAGACTGTCCGCCAATAGAGATCGTTGCCGATACGCAGATCATCGACAAGCTGGTAGACCGTACCGTCTTCGTGGTACGTGCCGGACTGCTTGACCGCAGCATGCTTGCCGAGCTGGAGAAGCTGTATGATGAGAAGAAATACAGGAACATGTCGATGATCCTGAACGGAACAGAAGGCAGCGGCAACCGCTATGGCTATAAGTACGGCTACCGTTATGGCTATCACTACGGCTATGGCTACGGCTATCACTATGGCTCCGACAAGAAACGGGGGGGGTAATTGGGTGGACTGATTAGCGTGAAACGCTCACACGGTTCTTTCATTTATCCATATCCTGTGGCGTGTGTACCTCTCCGAGGCACAAATAGGGTGTGCGCCTCGCACCCCGGGCTGCGGTCGCTCTGCTCCCTTAGGCCGGGGTTAGGCATAAATGTGCCTCTTCGAGGCACCACAGCTTGATGCACACACCATAGAATATGCTTCGGCAAAGAGTACCCCGAGGCACCACAGCATGAGTGGACATCATCATGACATATAGCAGGCATCATGCCGACATTACGGGAACAGATATCATCGAGGCTTAGAGCAGACATCATGCAGGACAGCCTCGGAGAGGCTGATTTCATGCGTAGCCCCGGACTGTAGGGGAGCG
>CAVDAU010000146.1:0-5948 GCA_963607015.1 Streptococcaceae bacterium | reverse complement strand
GATCAGCATCAGGAAGAATGTGGAGAACATAACCATACCGAGTGAGGAAGACCGCCTGCCGATGTACCCGATGGATTTTGAGGAATTCCGCTGGGCTGTGGGCGATGCCGTCACTGTCGATCTTCTCAGGCAATACTGGGAGAAGAAGCTGCCACTGGGCGCAGCCCACAGGAACATACAACGCCTCATGCGTCTCTACATGCTGATAGGCGGTATGCCGCAAGCCGTCAATGAGTATATCGTGACGAACGACTTGGGAAAGGTGGACAGGGTCAAACGCAAGATTGTGCAGCTGTACCGCGAAGACTTCAACAAGATTGACCTTTCGGGGAGGGCGGCGCAGATGTTCATGGCGATACCCGGGCAGCTGAACCGCAATGCCTTGAGATATGTGCCGTCTGCCGTTGTCGGATCAATCACCGAGAATGCGGAAACGGAGCTTCTCAACAGCCTGTCCGAGTCAAGGACGGTGAACGTGGTATATCGCTGTGACGACCCTAATGTCGGAATGGAACTGAACAGAGACATCAGCCGGTACAAACTGTTCGTCGGCGATACGGGACTGTTCGTCACCATGGCTTTCTGGGACAAGGAATACACGGAGAACATCATCTACCAAAAACTGCTCAGCGACAAGCTGTCTGCAAATCTGGGCTACGTCTACGAGAACGCAGTGGCGCAGATGCTTGTGGCTGCCGGAAACAAGCTGTTCTATTACACGTGGAAGAAAGACCCGAAACACTACTATGAGGTGGACTTCCTGCTTTCACGCGGAAACAAGATTTGTCCCATTGAGGTCAAGTCGAGCGGATACACCAGCCATACGTCGCTTGACGAGTTCTGCCGGAAGTATCCTTCGCGTGTGGGCGACCGGTGCCTTGTCTACACGAAGGACTTAGGCAAAGACGGAGCCACGTTGTTGGTGCCGGACTATATGACCATGTTCCTGTGAGGACGGACATCCGGCGCGGACTGAGGAATTAACTAACCAAAAAAGATAAGGAGAAGATGAAAAGATTTTTGACATCAGTGTTTGCCATGGCCGTGGCGGTCGTGGCGATTGCCCAGCAGGGGCCGCAGGTGAAGACGGCAAACGGCATCCTCGAGGGCACGGAGGAGTCGGGACTGAAGGTGTTTCGAGGCGTGCCTTTCGCACAGCCGCCGGTGGGCGACCTGCGGTGGAAGGCTCCGCAGCCGGTGCGGGACTGGAGCGGCGTGCGCCCCGCCAAGGAGTTCGGCGACGACCCGATGCAGGGCAACCCGTTCGGCGACATGGGTCTGCGCGGCAAGCAGAAGAGTGAGGACTGCCTGTACCTGAACATCTGGACACCGGCGAAGAACATGGACGAGAAGCTGCCCGTGCTGATCTACTTCAACGGCGGCGGACTGTATGCCGGCAGCGGCACGGAGGCACGCTATGCGGGCGAGGCCATGGCACGCCACGGCATCGTGTCGGTGACGGCGAGCTACAGGGAGGGCGTGTTCGGCTTCTTCGCGCATCCGGAGCTGTCGGCAGAGACCGCATACCACGGGTCGGGCAACTACGGCTTCATGGATCAGACGGCGGCAATCAAGTGGGTCTATGACAACATCGCGGCGTTCGGCGGCGACCCGTACCGCATCACCATCGTCGGCGAGTCTGCCGGATCGATGTCGGTCAGCGCACAGATGGCGTCGCCACTCACCCGAGGGCTTATCCACCAAGCCATGGCATCGAGCGGATCGGTGACCGTGGGCAAGATCCCGACCCTGAAGGAAGCGGAAGACCTGGGCGTGGCTAAGTTCAAGGAAGTGGGCATCAAGGACATCAAGGCCGCACGCGCACTGAGTGCCGAGGAGCTGATGGCGAAGATTCCCGGACAGGGCGTGCCGACATACAACGTCGACGGATACTTCTTCCTGAAGCAGCCGTCTGAGGTGTTCGAGGCGGGAGAACAGCTGCAAATCCCGCTGCTCGTGGGTCGCAACTCGCAGGAGATGACGGCTCATTCCTACCTGCGCGGACAGGAGGCGACACTGGCAAACATGCGCAACGTGATGAAGGGCACCTTCGGCGACGACGTGGACAAGGCCATGGAGCTGTACGGCTTCAAGACGGATGCCGACGTGCTTGGCAAGCCCGGTGTGGACTATGCGGGCGACATGTTCATTGCCTACAGCACATGGAAGTTCGGCTACCTGCACGCCAAGACAAGCGGACAGCCCGTCTACCGCTACTACTTCTCGAAGCCGCGTCCGGCGATGAGGGCGCAGGGCGTCGTTGCCGGACTGGCGGGCGGCGTGGAGCGTGCCGACCGGGCTCGCACGAGCATTCAGACCACACCGGCCTTTGTCGGTGCCGTACACTCCGCCGATATTGAATACGCCATGGGGACTCTGCCCACGAACCGCGTCTATGACTGGCAGCCGGATGACTTCGAAGTGTCCGCGCAGTTCATAAACTACTATGCCAACTTCATCAAGACGGGCGACCCCAACGGGCTGGGTCTGGCAGACTGGCACACGATCAACAACCGGCAGTATCCGCCGATGCTGATTCTCGACGTCAACTCATACGAGACGGTGGACAAGGCGTTTGAGGACCGCAACCTCTTCCTGATGGACTATCTCCACTGATTTTCATTCTGCGGCATTTGCCGCTTCTTCCTCACGGCAGGAGCGGCAGATGCCCTTATAGTATAGCTGCGCTTCCTCGACGAGGAAGCCGTCGCGTTCGCCGGCGTTGCAGAGGTCGCTGCCGTCGGTGCTGCCGAGGTCGTAGATGCGTCCGCACTTGCGGCACAGGAAGTGCGCGTGCGGGCGCACGTCTGCGTCGTAGCAGTTGTTGCGCTCGTCGATGGTGAGCGTCTGCACCACCTTGTGGTCGCTCAGCAGCTTCAGCGTGTTGTAGACCGTGGTCCGCGACAGCGTGGGCAGCTCGCGGTTCAGCGAGGTGTAGATCTTGTCGACGTTGGGGTGCGTGGGGTGATCTATCAGGTATTTCAGGATGGTGATCCGCTGTATGGACGGCGGCACGCGGTGCCGGTGCAGGATGTCCACGACATCGGTCAGGGGTATTTCGCTGGTCATGACTTGATGTTCGGATTGTAATTGTTACAAGTATAGGACAAAGATAGTGCTTTCCGCAGCTTCCGTGTGCACCCGTGCCGTCCAAAAATTTTGACCGCGCTCCCCGTGCGGGCAAAACGAGAATGTTCCTATTTTTGCACGGTGCGCACGCCATACATGGCATGTGGCTGCGTGTACGGACTTTAAGACACAACATACACTTTTTTTCTTATGCAATACGGATATGTCAAGGTGGCGGCGGCGATTCCGCCGATGCGTGTGGCGGATGTGGACTTCAACGTGGACGGAATCTTGCGGCAGCTCGCGCAGGCCGAAGAGGCGGGCGTGGAGATAATCGTGTTTCCCGAGCTTTGCGTCACGGGATATACGTGTCAGGACCTGTTCTTCCAGCAGACGCTGCTCAAGGCCGCCGAGAACGGCGTGAGGCGGTTGGTGGAATGGTCAGTGGACAAGGACATGATAGTCATTGCGGGTGCGCCGGTGGCATACGGCGGCGTGCTGATGAACGCAGCCATAGCCATACAGCAGGGCGACATACTGGGCATGGTGCCCAAGACATTCCTGCCGAACTACAACGAGTTCTATGAGCAGCGGTGGTTCACGTCGGCAAAGGACCTGGGCAAGCTGTCGCTGAAGTATGCCGGCTGTTGGGTTGACATCGACGGACAGGAGACACAGATCTTCAGCATCGGCGAGGACGGGGAAGTGCTCTTCGGCATAGAGCTGTGTGAGGACCTGTGGTCGCCCGTGCCGCCCAGCAACACGCTGACGCTGAAGGGTGCGGACATAATATTCAATTTGTCGGCATCGGACGATCTCGTGGGCAAGCACGGCTACCTGAGGAGTCTCATCTCAAACCAGAGCGCGCGCACGCTGTCGGCCTACGTCTACAGCAGCTGCGGCTTCGGCGAGAGCACGCAGGACGTGGTCTATGGCGGCAATGCCATCGTCTGCGAGAACGGCAACATACTGGCGGCATCGCGCCGCTTCGACTTCGGGCCGCAGATGTCCGTGGCACAGGTGGACGTGGAACGCCTGCGCTCCGAGAGACGCAGGAACACGTCGTTCGGCATGGCGCAGCGCGGACTGACGGCCAACATATCGTATGCCGCAAGTGCGGAAAAGGAACGCCCGTTCGTGCTGGATCGCTACGTAGACCCGCATCCGTTCATCCCCGGGGATGCGGCAAGCGTGTCGGCGGTCTGCGAAGAAATCTTCAACATACAGACGGCAGGACTGGCGAAGCGCATGACGCACACGCACAGCAAGCACGCCGTGGTGGGCATCAGCGGCGGACTGGACTCCACGCTGGCACTGCTCGTCTGCGTCAAGACGTTCGACAAGCTGGGCTATGACCGCAAGGGAATTGTGGGCGTGACGATGCCCGGCTTCGGCACGACCGACCGCACATACCGCAACGCCATAAGCCTGATGACCTCGCTCGGCGTGACGATACGCGAGATAAGCATACGCGACAGCGTGACGCAGCACTTCAAGGACATTGGGCACGACATCGACCGCCACGACGTGGTCTATGAGAACGGACAGGCCCGCGAACGCACGCAGATACTGATGGACATAAGCAATCAGGTGGGCGGGCTCGTGATCGGCACGGGCGACCTCAGCGAGCTGGCACTGGGATGGGCGACATACAACGGCGACCACATGTCGATGTACGGGGTCAATGCCGGCATACCCAAGACGCTGATAAAATATCTCGTGCGCTATGTGGCAGACACCGACGTGGACAAGGAGTCTGCCGCGACGCTCATGGACGTGCTCGACACGCCGATTAGCCCCGAACTGATACCTGCCGACGAGCAGGGCAACATAAAGCAGAAGACCGAGGATCTCGTGGGGCCGTATGAGCTGCACGACTTCTTCCTCTACTATTTCCTGCGCCTGGGGTTCACGCCCAAGAAGATCTACCTCCTGGCGCGGCACGCCTTCACGCCGGATCGGTATGCCGACGAGGTGATAAAGCACTGGCTCGTCACGTTCCTGCGCCGCTTCTTCGGGCAGCAGTTCAAACGATCGTGCCTGCCCGACGGGCCGAAGGTGGGAAGCGTGACGCTGAGTCCGCGCGGCGACTGGCGCATGCCGAGCGATGCCTCGTCAGAGGCTTGGCTTCGGGAGGCGGAAAGCCTTTAGGTAGTAGCGGCGGTACAGGCGGCGGAAGGCCTCGGTCTGCCGGTATCTGTCGAGCCACGCGTTGATGCTGTCGAGCAGCACGGGCGACTTGCGGCTCACCGCCCATGAGTAGAACTGGTTGAAGCCGATGGGGGTGTAGATGTCTATCTGCTTCAGGCTGTCTGCCGCGAGTTCGGCTATGCGGCGTTCGCAGACGGCGTAGTCTATGTCGCCACGGGCAACCATCGCGATGAGCTGTTCGCGGCTGTGCGTGTCGTCTTCCTTTATATATATGGTATCGCCGATCTCCTCCGCCAGGTTGCGTATCCGCATCGCTGCCGGAGATCCTTTCTCTACATATAGCGTCTTGCCGGCAAGGTTCAACTGACTGCGGATGAATGTCGCAGGGGCACCGGCAAGGCTGTCGGTCGCGGCTGCCTCCTTGCGCTGCACCAGGACCGGATGGCTTGTCACGATCGGTGTCGAGAAGAGGACGGGGCTTTCGCCGTCATCGTCGGGGAATGCCGTCACGGCAGTTCCGTCGGCAACGATGTCGAAACGTCCGCGCCGCACCCCGTCAAGGCGTTTCCCGAGGCTCGTCTCCGGCACGATGTCCAGCTTCAGACCGTGGTCGGCGGCAAACGCGCTTATCAGTTCGTAGTAGAAGCCCGAGAGCGTGTCGCCCTCCGGATGAAAGCCAAGGGCATTGCACTCGGCCACGGCACGCAGCGTGCTGTCTGCCTTTATCT
>CAVDAU010000145.1:0-6190 GCA_963607015.1 Streptococcaceae bacterium | reverse complement strand
GTCTTTCTGCTCGTAGCTGGCGTTCTGCACCGAATGGCGCAGCTCGTCGAGGTCGCGCAGGTTCTCCTTCCACTCGTCGTCGATGACGTGCAGGAGTATCGATTTCTCGAATGACTTCACAATCTCCTTGCTCTCCGACTCGTATGCGGCCTTGAGGTTGCACGATATGTTGTAGACACGCCGTCCGTCGGTGATGGGAATCAGTATGTTCTCATACATCTGTCCCTGGTTTTCATACACCTGCTTAATCACCGGATTGGCAATCTCCGCAATCCTGTCGCTGCGGCGTTTGAACTGTGTCATTGCCGCGTCGAATGTCTTGTCTGCCAGCGTCTCCTTGCTGTCTTTGCCGAAGTCCTCCTCCGTGAACGGAGTTTCCATGGCGAAGACGCGCAGAATTTCCATCTTGCTGTCGTTGTAGTCTGCCAGGTTGACGGCGTTCACCGCACGCTCCCAAATCATGTTCGCGATGTCCATGCCGATGCGTTCGCCCATCAGTGCGTGGCGGCGTTTCTCGTAAATCACCGTGCGCTGCTTGTTCATCACATCATCATACTCCAGCAGATGCTTGCGGATGCCGAAGTTGTTCTCCTCGACCTTCTTCTGTGCGCGTTCTATCGACTGCGAAATCATCTTGTGCTCGATCATCTCGCCATCCTTGAAGCCCAGACGATCCATCACCTTCGATATGCGTTCGCTCGAGAACAGACGCATCAGGTCGTCTTCGAGCGACACGAAGAATACCGACGAACCGGGGTCGCCCTGACGTCCGGCACGTCCGCGCAACTGACGATCCACACGGCGTGACTCGTGACGCTCCGTACCGATGATAGCCAGACCGCCGGCAGCCCGCACCTCGGGACTTAGTTTGATGTCCGTTCCGCGTCCTGCCATATTCGTGGCGATGGTCACGGTGCTGGTCTGTCCTGCCTGCACCACGATTTCAGCCTCGCGCTGGTGCAGCTTGGCGTTCAGCACGTTGTGCGGAATCTTGCGCATATCGAGCATCTTGCTCAACATCTCCGAAATCTCGACCGATGTCGTGCCCACAAGGACAGGCCGTCCCTGCGATACCATCTTCTCGATTTCCTCAATCACAGCCTTGTATTTCTCGCGCTTTGTCTTGTAGACGCGGTCGTTCATGTCGACACGGATGACGGGCTTGTTTGTCGGAATCACCACAACATCCAACTTGTAGATGTCCCAAAACTCTCCGGCCTCGGTCTCTGCCGTTCCCGTCATGCCCGACAGCTTGTGATACATACGGAAGTAGTTCTGCAGCGTGATGGTGGCAAACGTCTGTGTCGCGGCTTCCACCTTGACGTGCTCCTTTGCCTCGACAGCCTGATGCAGGCCGTCCGACCAGCGGCGACCCTCCATGATGCGTCCCGTCTGTTCGTCCACAATCTTCACCTGTCCGTCCATCACCACATAGTCGTCGTCGCGGTCGAACATGGTATATGCCTTCAGCAGTTGCAGGATGGCGTGTACGCGCTCTGCCTTCACCGAGTAGTTGCCCAGCAGCTCGTCCTTCTTGCTCAGTTTCTCTTCGTCGCTCAGCGTGCTGTTGTTCTCAAGCTCCGACAGCTGCGACGTGATGTCCGGCAACACGAAGAACGTCGGGTCGGACACATACTTGCTCAGCTCGTCAAAACCCTTGTCGGTCAGGTCGACGCTCTTCAGCTTCTCGTCGATGACGAAGTACAGCGGTTCCGTGACCTCCGGCATTCGCTTGTTGTTCTGCTCCATGTATATCTCTTCCGTAGACAGCATCCCCGCCTTGATGCCGGGCTCGCTCAGGAACTTGATGAGCGGCTTGTTCTTAGGCAGAGCCTTGTGGCTGCGGTAGAGCGTGAGGAATCCGTCCTCCACCTCTTTCTTGTCCTGTGAGTAGACCATCTTGCGTGCGTCGGCAAGATATTTCGTCGCCAAGGCACGCTGCTTCTCCACTAATTTCTCCACCAACGGACGGAAGTCGACATACAGCTTGTCGTCGCTGCTCTGCGGAATGGGACCTGAAATGATGAGCGGCGTGCGTGCGTCATCAATCAATACCGAGTCCACCTCATCCACGATGGCATAGTTGTGTTGCCGCTGCACGAGGTCTTGCGGACGCACCGCCATGTTGTCACGCAGGTAGTCGAAACCGAACTCGTTGTTCGTACCGAAGGTGATGTCTGCCAAGTATGCCTTGCGGCGTGCCTCGGTGTTGGGCTGGTGCTTGTCGATGCAGTCCACGCTCAATCCGTGGAACATATAGAGCGGTCCCATCCATTCCGAGTCTCGTTTCGACAGATAGTCATTGACGGTCACCACGTGCACGCCGTTGCCTGTGAGTGCGTTCAGGAACACCGGCAACGTTGCCACCAGTGTCTTTCCTTCGCCCGTCGCCATCTCGGCTATCTTGCCTTGATGCAGCACCACGCCGCCAAACAGCTGCACGTCGTAGTGGATCATGTTCCATGTCACCTCGCTGCCGCCTGCCATCCAGTGGTTTTGGTAGATGGCTTTGTCGCCGTCAATCCTCACGAAGTCGTGTGTGGCTGCCAGCTCGCGGTCGAAGTCACTGGCGGTGACCACAATCTCCGTGTTCTCGCTGAAGCGGCGTGCCGTGTCCTTCACGATGGAGAACACTGTCGGCAGAACCTCGTTCAGAGCTTTCTCGTAGACTTCAAGTATCTCTTTCTCCGTCTTGTCTATCTGTGCGAAGATAGGCTCGCGGTCTTCCAGCTCGGTGGTCTCGATTGTCGCCTTCAGCTCATCCACCTTCGCACGCAAGTCGCTTGCCGAGTTGCGGATGTAGCTCTTTATCTCTTCGGTCTTGGCACGCAGCCCGTCGTTGTCCAACTTCGCGATGTCGGGGTAGGCGGCCTTGATTTTGTCTACCCACGGCTTTATCTCTTTCATGTCGCGCGTTGACTTGTTGCCAAAGACCTTGCTTAAAAATTCATTGAATCCCATTATGTGTGTACAGTTTCTGTTTTTGTTTCTTTGTAATTGATGGACGGATGAAATCCGCCGCGTTGCACTTTGCAGGGCGCAAAGTTACGCCAAAATGCCGATATATACGGACTTTGCGGCGCAATGTTTTGTGCTTGTCAAGACTTTTTCAGAGTCCCAACGACTGGTTGGTGCATCCGTTGGGGGCGCGGATGTGTATGGCTGCCGCCACTGTGGGCGCGATGTATTCGGCTCTGACGGGCGTGCTTATGGTCTCTGCCTTCACGCCGGGCGCGAAGATTATGAATGGTGAGGGCACCTGCGAGTTGTTCACGGTGCGCTTTGCCCCTGTCTGTTCGTCCACGATGCTCCATCCGGGCAGTACCTCTATCATGAGGTCGCCCGAACGTTTGCGGTGATAGCCGTTGCGTGCGCGGTTTTCGCGTTCGTTCGATGTGCTTGTCAGCAGTCGGCGGGCATCATAAACTTCGCCCACGCCGCTGAACTCCGCCAGGAACTCCGCCGACTTGTCGCGCACGGCGTCCATGTCGAGCTTCTTGTCCTCGATGAGCTTGTGGTTCAGGTAAATCTGCCGGTCATAGAAACTTTGCACATACTGCCCTTCGCCGTATGTCGCCATCAGATACATGTTCAGCAGTGTGGCGCAGCGGTTCAGGTGGAACTCGCCGCCGGGGATGTTATACAGGCTCAGGTCGTCAACCTCGGGTTCGGTGCACCCTGTCGATGTCAGCACCAGCATGGTGTGCTCCAAACCGACGTACTTGTCGAGCATTGCCAGCAGGTCGCCGATGCTGCGGTCCAGCCGCACATACATGTCCTGCACCTCCATGGCACATTGCTGCGTACTGCGATGGCCATAGTTGCCGCCGAAGTATGTCAGTGCCACGAAGTCCGTCGCCTCGTCCTGTCCTATCGCGTTCTTGCTGATCAGTTCGCCCGCCAGGCGGTTCACCTCATCGTTTATGAAAGGCGTGGTCACCAATTGCCTGAAGGCGTTCAGACGGTCGTCGTCGATGTCGTGGCGGAACGCCTCCGTGCGTGTTCCCGACAGGAAGCGGTAGCTTGATGTCGGAAACGTGGGTGTCCACACCATGCTGCGCACGCGGCTGTCCGTGCCCTGCTGCTCGTTATACCGGTTGAGCCACCACGGGAAGTCCTTGTAGAACGTCGTGCTGCACCACTTGCCCGTGCTTTGGTTCAGCCAAAAGGCACAGTTCGCGGCGTGTCCTGCCGAGAGAATGGCGGCATCGCGCATGGGTGCAATGCTGTAGACCAGTGCCTGTCCGCGCGTCGCCACCTTCAGCTCGTCGGGCAGGGTAGACACCAACAGCTGTTGCGGAGAGCTGCTCTCGCCGGTGTAGTTGCCCATGAAGTCGGGGTCGTCCACGCAGCTTGTCACACGTCCTGTCTCCACGTCCATCCATTGTGCGGCGGTTATGCCGTTCACCGACGGCGTTGTGCCGCTGTAGATGGCTGCCACTGCCGAGGCGCGGTCGGGCGTGTTGAAGGAGAAGCTCACTTGGCTGTACACGCGCCCCTCTGCTGCCAGTCGCTTGAAGCCCTGACTGCCATAGAGCGGTGCAAAGGCCTCGACATAGTCCGTGCGGAGCTGGTCTATACACAGCGACACCACCAACCGTGGCCTTGCGGCGTTCTGCGCCTGCAGTCCCGTGATGGTCAGCAACAGTATTGATGTCAGCAGTCCTCTCTTCATCTCGTGGTCTTCGCCTTGCGGGTCTTGTTGTCTGCGTGTCGCCCTGAATCCTTTTTGTTGTAGGACAACACTAAGTTACTTGCCGCCCGCATCCACAAACACAGTGCCAAAGGTAGCACTGCTGCGTTCAAATCCTGCGGAATCAGTCCCCAAAACAGCATAAATAATGTTAAAGCGGCGAATACGACTGTCATGTAGATGCTGCGCCTCATCGCCTTGACCTTCACGATGACCCACGGCAACAGCAACAGATGCAGCGGCTGGAAGACACACAGCAGCCAGTTGTGTCCCACTGCCGGATGCTCCGAGAACAGAGCCAAGAATGTCAGTATGCAGCCCGCTGTGCCCGCCGCTCCCAGCAGTGCCGCATCCATCCCCCATAGGCTGCGCCTCCGCTTCAGCCCGTAAATTGTGGCTGCCGTCACGGCTATCATTATCAGCAGCATCGTGCGCATCGGCGTGAGCATGTCAGCCGGGGTGTCAGCGTTCAGTGTCGCGTCAGACGTGTTCAGCGTCAGCTCCTCGGTCACCAACGGCGTGTCCTGTCCCGTCGTGTCGTCATGGCGCGTGGCGTGTCTCAGATTCTCTTCGAGACAGAAGGGAATGAACATCATCTGCCGCCGTGTGATAGGCTCGTCGGCCTGGCTCCCCAGCAACATGTCTATGCCGAACCGTGACCACCGGTTGTGCTCCGTATAGCGGTGGATCATGCTGCGGAACGACACTCCCTCCACCGGCACCTGCATGTCGGCGTGATAGTCAATGCCGCCCGCCACCACCGTCTCTATCTTGTCGCGCGGACGCGTTGAACAGTTGTCGTAGAAGAAGTTATAGCGGTATGTACGGTTCTCGGGTCGGTAGTTCTCGATGAGGAGCGCGTAGAGGCGGGCTTTCTCCCGGGCTGTCATGTCGAGCACCTGCTCGCGCACGTCGCGGTTGCTGAGGCGGTAATGCCGGATGAAGTCGGCGGCATCCTCAACCCCCAACATGTAGTCCGTCTGCCCCAGCGTGAAGCGCAGCACGAAGTTCGGAGTGTCGAAGCTGAACATCCCGTAGTTGAACACGTAGTCAATCCCCCTGCCTGCATCCTGATAGCGTATGGCGGTATGACCGAAGAGGTTGTATATTTCCGTGCCGGAGCCGCATGTCAGTAGGCTGACACGCACACTGTCGCCCTGTACAGCCTGTGCTCTGACCGTGCTGCCGATGCCTGTCAGCAGCAGTGCGCCCCACAACAATATGTTTTTCAACGTCTTCATCATAGTGCAAAGATACGAAAAAACGGCTCCGTGACAACCCTTGTGCAAGAGATTTTGCAGGAAGTCCCACGGCTCTTTCATTTAAAATGACCCGGATTTTTCCCTGACTGCGGTCGGTGCGCACATTATCTCTCATGTCAACACCCCGACACCCATAATGGCTGTCTATGAATGCCCGTCGTTGGGTTCCAAGGATGCCCATTCTTAGGGTGAATGAATGCCCATTCATAGGTGCTATGAATGCCCATCGTTAGAC
>CAVDAU010000144.1:0-6213 GCA_963607015.1 Streptococcaceae bacterium | reverse complement strand
CCCACGTTCTGGTACAAAAAGCTGTAGGATGGATGTTGCATGAAGCGGGTAAATACGACCTCATTCGGCTCAGTCTCTTTATTGACAAATACCGGCAAGAAATGCCCCGTGTCATGCTTCGTATTGCCGCCAACCGTTTCCCGAAAGAGAAACGTAGAGAATGGATGCAGCTTTGACAAATGGTTGTCTCATAGCCGTTGAAAATCTAAAAAATACATTTTCGCTGCTTGCCGTCAGAAGTGTATTTGCTAATTTTGTTCCGCCGAACACGGCATCATAGCCGTGACACATGTAGGCGCATAACAGAGAACACTATGAGAACCAACCTTACATCACAACTCTCGCTGAACCATGTCGACGAGAAGTACTACCGTCCGTCGAACGCATTTGAGTGCAGCGTGCTGACACGTCTTGAAAAGATACCCACAGATATATACCGCACGGAACAGGAAGCAGTGGCAAGCATTGCGCAAGACATAGCTTCGACCATCAGAAACCATCAGAGTGCAGGCAGCATGTGCGTGCTTGCCCTTGCGGGAGGCACCACATTCAGGCAGGTGTATGCCGAGCTGGTGCGCCTCCACGAGACGGAAGGCCTGAGCTTCCGCAATGTGGTGGTCTTCAATCTGTGCGAATACTATCCGCTTGCCGATGATGCCCCGGGCGGCAACCTTCAGGTTCTGCGTGAGATGTTGCTTGACAAGGTGGACATAGACCCGCAGAATGTCTTCAGCCCTCGCGGGACGCTGAATCAGGACGACATCTACAGCTTCTGCCGCATGTATGAACAGCGCATAGAGGGATTTGGCGGCATTGACATCGCACTGTTGGGACTGGGACGTGTGGGCAACATCGGCTTCAACGAACCCGGTTCGCGCATCAACTCCACCACGCGCCTGATACTCCTCGACAGCGAGAGCCGCGCTGAGGCGGCACGTTCGTTCGCAACCAATCCACCTGTCAGCTCGATAACCATGGGCGTGCACACCATCTTGTCGGCACACAAGATAATACTCGTGGCGTGGGGAGAGGCCAAGGCGCACATGGTGAAGGCTTGTGTGGAAGGCCCTGTGACAGACACCATTCCGGCATCGTTCCTGCAGACACACAACAATGCCCATGTGGTGCTCGACCTCGGGGCGGCATCACAGCTGACGCGCATACACCATCCGTGGCTCGTGACCTCGTGCGACTGGACCGACAAGCTGATACGCACCGCCATCGTGTGGCTGTGCCAGAAGACGGGCAAGCCCATACTGAAGCTGACCAACAAAGACTATAACGAGAACGGACTGAGCGAACTGCTGGCTCTGTACGGCTCGGCATACAATGTCAACATAAAGATATTCAACGACCTGCAACACACCATCACCGGATGGCCCGGCGGCAAGCCCAATGCCGACGACACCTACCGTCCGGAACGCGCGTTGCCATATCCCAAGCGGGTGGTGGTGTTCTCTCCGCATCCCGATGACGACGTGATATCGATGGGCGGAACCATACGTCGCCTGAAGCAGCAGGGCCATGACCTGCACGTTGCCTATGAGACCAGCGGCAACATTGCCGTAGGCGATGAGGAGGTGACACGCTTCCTGCACTTCATCAATGGCTTCAACCAACTGTTCTGCGACAGCCGGGATGAGGTGATAAAGCAGAAGTACAAGGAGATAAAGCAATTCCTGCTCGACAAGAAAGACGGCGACATCGACACGCGCGACATACGGATCATCAAGGGACTGATACGCCGTGGCGAAGCCCGCACGGCATGCACCTACAACAACATTCCGCTCGACCATGTCCACTTCCTTGACCTGCCGTTCTACGAGACAGGACGCATACGGAAGAACCCTCTCGGCAAGGAGGACGTGGAGATTGTGCGCCGTCTGTTGCAGGAGATACGTCCGCACCGGATATTTGTGGCAGGTGACTTGGCAGACCCGCACGGCACGCATCGTGTATGTACCGATGCTGTGCTTGCTGCCATAGACTTGGAGAAAGACGCCAAGGCCGACTGGCTCAAGGACTGCCGCATTTGGATGTATCGCGGTGCATGGGCAGAGTGGGAGATAGAAGATATTGAGATGACCGTGCCCATCAGCCCTGAAGAACTGCGTGCAAAGCGCAACTCCATACTGAAGCATCAGTCGCAGATGGAGAGCGCACCGTTCATGGGCAACGACGAACGTCTGTTCTGGCAACGCAGCGAAGAGCGCAACCGCAACACGGCTGCACTCTATGACAAGCTCGGCTTGGCATGCTACGAAGCTATGGAGGCGTTTGTGGAATACGTGCCGCTATAGTGCGAAGTTCTCGGGATGCTTGCCGTGGAAAGAGCGGTAGTAGTCCTTTATCTCGACAATGTCCTTGTCGAAGTCGCCGCACGGGTGTAGCGTCTTGGTACACTCAATGGTCTTGCGGACATAGTCTATGCCTATGAGCATGATGGGCACGTTGGCCTTGACGGCAATGTAGTAGAACCCGCGCTTCCAGTTGGCATTGGCCTTGCGTGTGCCTTCCGGCGTTATGGCGAGGTTGAACTCACTGCTCTTGGCAAAGCGTGCAGCCATCTGTTCGGTGAGGCTCTGTCTCTTGCCACGGTCTACGGGTATGCCGCCAATGCTGCGGAAGAACGCACCCAACGGGAAGACAAACCACTCCTTCTTCATCATGAAGCCGGCTCTTCTGCCCATTGCGCCGTAGAACAGCTTGCCTATGAACAAATCCCAATTCGATGTGTGCGGCGCAGCACATATCACGCACTTGTCTTCAAAGGGTACGGTGACGTTAGTCTTCCACCCTAACAGTTTGAAGTATATAAAGCTGAACAGTTTCTGTCTCATCCCTGTGTCTATATCATTGCCACTTCAGGCCAATTTGTCTATAGCGTCCACGATGTTCCTTGTCTCTATGTTGAAGTCCTCCCGGAACTTCCTGTAGAAACCTTTGACATTTCCCGGTTCGGTGTGACTGATTCTGCAAATGAATTCCTCACGGAATTTCAGAATCTTCTCGAGGATCTCGTCTGCCAAGATTGGATTGACACCCTTGACATACAACTTGGTAGCCAGACAGTCTGCAAACAGGTTTCCGGCCACGTCGTTGACATACTTCTTTAGTTCTTTTCTATTAGCCATGACAGTATCGGTTAAAGCGTTTCAGCAAATGTAAGGAAAAAATCAAGACATCGGCACTCACATGCCAAAAGTTTGTTGCGGAAACACTGATTATTTGCTTATGTGGATAAAAAAGAAGAAATTTGCGACCCGATAACAGAGGAAAAAGAGAAAAAGACATTTCACAATCCATTAACAGATAGATTCAAAGAAAATGACAAAAAGTGCATTGCAAATCGCAAGGGCTGCCTATCAGCCCAAGCTTCCAAAGGGTCTGCAGGGCAACGTCAAGGCTGTTGCCGGCGAGCCTACACAGTCGGTAGCCGACATGGAAGAGATCAAGAAGCTCTTCCCGAACACCTACGGAATGCCGCTCATCAAGTTCGAGAACACCAACGAAGCATCTTCATTCGCTCCGATGAATGTAGGTGTCATCCTGTCCGGCGGACAGGCTCCGGGTGGACACAACGTGATTTCAGGACTCTTCGACGGACTGAAGAAGCTGAACCCTGCCAACCGTCTCTATGGTTTCCTGATGGGTCCCGGCGGTCTGGTAGACCATAACTACAAGGAACTGACGGCAGACATCATCGACGAATACCGTAACACCGGCGGCTTCGACATCATAGGTTCCGGCCGCACGAAGTTGGAGAAGGAAGACCAGTTCGAGAAGGGCTACGAGATACTGAAGGAGCTTGACATCAAGGCTTTGGTCATCATCGGTGGCGACGACTCAAACACCAACGCCTGCGTACTTGCAGAGTACTATGCCGCAAAGAACTATGGCATTCAGGTGATAGGCTGCCCCAAGACCATCGACGGCGACCTCAAGAACGACCAGATTGAGACATCGTTCGGCTTCGACACTGCCTGCAAGACCTATTCGGAGGTCATCGGCAACATCGAACGCGACTGCAACTCTGCACGCAAGTACTGGCACTTCATCAAGCTCATGGGACGTTCGGCTTCCCACATCGCACTGGAGTGCGCATTGCAGGTACAGCCCAACTACACCATAATATCGGAAGAGGTAGAGGCCAAAGACCTTTCTCTTGACGACATCGTTACATCTATCGCTCAGACCGTGGCAGACCGCGCGGCAGAGGGCAACAACTTCGGCACGGTGCTCATACCCGAAGGACTTATCGAGTTCATCCCTGCCATGAAGCGACTCATTGCCGAGCTCAACGACCTGCTTGCAAAGAACGGCGAGGAGTTTGCCAAGGTTGCACACAACCAACAGCGTCAGTACGTCATCGACCATCTGTCGGAGGCCAATGCTGCTATCTACGCATCTCTGCCGGAAGGCGTTGCACGCCAGCTGTCACTCGAGCGTGACCCGCACGGAAACGTACAGGTGTCGCTCATCGAGACAGAGAAGCTGCTGTCGGAGATGGTGGGCAACAAGCTCGCAGCATGGAAGAAGGAAGGCAAGTATGTGGGCAAGTTCTCTGCCCTGCACCACTTCTTCGGCTATGAAGGACGTTGCGCCGCTCCGTCGAACTTCGATGCAGACTACTGCTATTCGCTCGGTGTCACGGCATCGGCACTCATCGCCAACGGCAAGACGGGCTATATGGCATCCGTCAAGAACCTCACGGCTCCTGCCGACCGGTGGGTTGCCGGCGGTATTCCAATCACCATGATGTTCAACATGGAGCGTCGTAACGGTGAGATGAAGCCCGTCATCCGCAAGGCTCTCGTAGACCTGAACGGCAAGCCCTTCAAGGCTCTCGTGGCACACCGTGCCGAGTGGGCTAAGCAGACAGCCTTTGTCTACCCCGGTCCCATACAGTACTTCGGCCCGACCGAGGTGTGCGACCAGCCCACCAAGACACTGCAGCTGGAGCAGGCATAAGGAGTGACGGAGCGGGTGCCGCATAGGCGCAGCCCGCAGAAGTACATATCTATAGAGTAAGACTTTTTGTTGTCCGGACGAATCACGTTCACAACAAAAAGTCTTATTTTTGTCTCCCGATGAAAGGCAATGGCACATCAGGCAGCAAGCCCAAGCCCACTGCAAAGCAGGGACGCGGCAGGTCGGTCAAGGGCAGGAAGCAGGGACACCGCAAAGGCAATAAGGACAAGGTCATGTCTGCCGCAATGCGCAACACCATTGCCGTTGCCATAGTCCTGCTCTTCGCCGCAGGCTTCTACTTCCTCGTCATATCGCCGAACCTCTATCGTTGGAAACGTTGCAACGGCTATAAGAACTATGGCGTGTGCATCCCTTGCACCTACAATGTGCATGGCATTGACATATCCCACTATCAGGGGACAATAGACTGGCCTCTGCTGCGCACCAACCAGAAAGACCCGAACTCTCCCATACAGTTCATCTTCCTCAAGGCCACCGAAGGCGGCGACTATATCGACTCCACCTTCAGCAGCAACTTCGCACAGGCACGTGCCGGCGGCTTCATCCGTGGAGCATACCACTACTTCATCCCCACGACCGACGCACGCAAGCAGGCGCAGTTCTTCATCAGTCAGGTGCAGCTACAGCCCGGCGACCTGCCGCCTGTGCTTGATGTGGAGACCGTAGGGCGCAAGTCATCAGGCATTGACATCAAGACCTCGGTCAAGACATGGCTCGACATCGTAGAAGCCTACTACGGCGTGACACCGATACTCTACACCTCACACAAGTTCAGGGAACGCTACCTCAGCGATGCCATGTTCGACAAATATCCTTACTGGATTGCCCACTACTATGTCGACTCCGTGCGTTATGCCGGTCATTGGGAGTTCTGGCAACATACCGATGCCGGCAGGGTGGGCGGCATACGTGGGCCGGTGGATCTCAATGTCTTCAACGGCTCGCTGTCGGAGCTTATGGAGCTGACACTGCGCAGAGACTCCGTCACCGGCGCAGGAGTGCAGTGAGAAAGTCAGTAGTACTTACTTCGCAAAGTAAGTACTACTTCATCACTGAATCACTTGTCACCTCTTGTAAATACACATTGTATCTGCACGTCTGCGGACTATTGGTTCGTTGTCACTTGAACTACTGGTTCGTTGTCACTTGAACTACTGGTTCGTTGCCACTTGAACTACTAGTTCGATGCCACTTGAACTACTAGTTCGATGCCACTTGAAC
>CAVDAU010000143.1:0-6242 GCA_963607015.1 Streptococcaceae bacterium | reverse complement strand
CATCTCTCACGGAAGCACCCGAACTGCCGGCAACGACACTTGCAAACTATTGCTACAGCTATATGTTCAATGGCTGCTCCACTCTGACAAAGGTGACAATAAAAGCCGAAGGCACTATTCCTACAAATGCTTTGTACAACTGGCTTTACAAGGTAGCTACAGGGGGAACTATCTACAAGAAATCAACTTTGACGTTGACGGAAAATAGTACAAGCGGCATCCCTTCGGGATGGTCGGTTTCAGAGATAACTGAATAGTACTACTTACTTTACCATCGAAGTACTACTTACTTGGTCATTGAAGTACTACTTACTTCGCCAAGTAAGTAGTACTTTCTTTTTTCGGGCTATTGATGTCGGAGTTTTTTGAAAGAACCGTGACATCGCCGAGCCTCTTGCCATAACCGCAGAAGTGCTTACTTTTGGGGAATGAAAATATATCTGTTCAATCCCGACTCCGACATGGCTCTTGCAGCCGGCAAGCCCAACTATACGCCGCCGGCAAACATAAGGCGCATGATCGGTGACCTGTCGATGCTGCCCGTGTGGTATGCCGCACCGGGAAGCGTGGTGCTGTCGGACTCGGAGCACGACCGCCGCCATCTGGCAGAGCTGAAGACACGTCTTGACATTCCCGCAGAATTGGTGTCGAGTGGGGAGCTGCCCAAGGTGGATGCACCCGATGTCTGCCCGTGGGGATGGAACATGGCATTGAGGAACAGGCTTGTCCGTCTTGGCATCGATGCCGGTCGTCTGCCGTCGGACGGGGAGCTGACCGTCTGCCGCCGGATGTCGTCAAGGAGTGTGTTGGCAGACTGCGGCTTGCTGCGCGACCTTCAGACGGAGGTGAAGCACTGTGACGTGTCTCTGTTCTCCGCAGAATCTGTCGATGAGTGCCGCAGGATAGCCGGCGGGATGCCGCATGGCGTGGTGTTCAAGAAGCCATGGTCGAGCAGCGGCAAGGGACTGCTGTGGTGTCGCGACAGCAGGATCGGCGAGCGCGATGCCAATTGGTGCCGCAAGGCGATAGACGAGCAGGGCATGCTGGTCGCATCTCCTATATATAATAAGGTATCGGACTTCGCCATGGAGTTCCATGCCGACGGGCAGTCCGGCTGCGTCAGCTTTGCCGGCTACTCCCTGTTCCATGCCGACAGTGCGGGACGCTACAAGGGCAATGTGCTGGCTCCTGACAGTGCGATAGTCCACGAGCTGACGCGCTATGTCCCGCAGGAGACACTGCTGCAGGTCAGAGACCGCATTGCTGCTTTCGTGTCGTCCTTGGGGCATCGCGGCTATATGGGCGTGGATATGCTGGTCTATGAGGAAGAAGACGGCGGCTACGGAGTGTGTCCCGCCGTGGAGCACAACCTGCGCATGACGATGGGCATGGTGTGCCGCCTGTTTGCCGACAGGTTTCTCGACAGCGGTTCCGTCGGGACATTCGAGGTGAGGCATTTCGACGACGCTGCACAGGCAGCGGACTTCTGCCACAGGCAACGCACTGCATATCCGCTCCACACTACGGACAGCGGCCGCATACGCAGCGGCTTCCTCAACCTCACTGCCGTAGGGCCTGAATGTCAGAACGTGGCCTTTGTCAACTGCGGCACACGCATCCGATGACACACACGCCAATATCGCTGTCTATTCTACTTCTTGTCGCCGAAGTGGTTGTGGTCGACAGCCTTGTGGTCCTTGCGCTTGCTCATCGACGGGAACCAGATGTCGTCTGCCGTCAGTCCGCACTCCTTGATGGCCTCTATCGCATATTCCAGCTTGCCGAAGTTGGCATCGACATTGTTCGTTCCGAACGTGAACTTCAGTCCGCGTGCCTTTGCCTTCTTTATCACGTCCATACTCGGAATCTTGTAGCGCGGGCTTATCTCCAATGCTATGCCATATTTCTCAAGCACGTCGAGCACGCGATCCACACGCTCGTCGGTCCAGTACAGGTCGTAGTCGGCGTTCATGTCGTCAGGGATGTAGGTCGCGTTCGCGAATATGTCGGCAGGCTCGTTGGTCAGGATCTTCACGGTCTGGTCTGCAATCATGTCCATATACTGTTGGTTGGTGCGTCCGTCCTTCAGCTCCTCTTCCGGACGGTATATGCGGCAGATGCGTCCCTTGTCCACAACCGTCATTGCGTCGGTGAAGAAGTAGTCGAACATGCCTATCACATCCGACGAGAAGGTCACTACCCAGCGGCGGCCTTCGCCCTGTGCTCCGATGAGGAACGGCATCGGCTTCACCTCCTTATAGTATTCGATCGCCTCCTCGTCATTGGCAAGCATGCGTCCCACGCCGCCCTCACCGAGGTTGGGAGCTACGCCGTAGTTGATGCCGTAGTTCATCGACATGGCGTGAGCCTGTTCCTTGGTCAGGCCGCCCTTGAGGTGCACATGATAGTCTATCACGGGGAAGTTCTGCTGTTGCAGACGGATTATGTCGTCGGTCTGCTCGTCAATGACGGGCATGGTGTCGTTGGGGTTGACGGCATCGTCGCGCAGCAGCGTGGCCTGCAGATTGCGGAACTTCACGCTGCCCTGCTTGCCGACAAGGGCAAAGGCTCCGTGGGAAAGCAGCTGCTTTGAGTGTTCTTCCGTGCGGTAGGGAGCTTCCGGCTCTGTGTAGCAGACCACATCCGTGCCGTTCACCTTCACCGATATGTTCTTGCCGCGCACAGCGACCTCAAAGTTGAACCACTGTCCGTCGTCGGCAAGCGATCGGTAGAGGTTGCGCACAGACGATAGACTGCCCGTCTTGCGCGATCCGTCAATAGGGCCGTTGTGGAACAGCACCTCATAGCCCGAAGTGCCGTCGGAGTGGAACATCAGTCCTGCTTCGGCACCATTGTCGGCCAAGGCTTCGCCCGTGAGGCAGAAGTTCTTGTAGTCGCCATGAGCCTTGAGCGTCTCTCCTTCGGCGACGCTTATCTCTGTTCCGTTGACTTGTCCGTTGGCATCGGATGTCCAGCTGTCGAGAGGTTGTGCCACGTCATACGTAGGGCCGCAGGCGGCACACAGGGCTACGGCCGATGTCATGGCGGCAACCCTCAAGAAGTGTTTCTTAAACTTTTCCATTTTTGTATTGCATAATGTTAGATTCCTTGCTTTCGCAAAGTTAGACATTTATGCAATACCTGTCCACTGATGCGCGTGCTATTTATTTGCCCTGACCGTCGCCGTCCTTGCCGGCAACACGCTTGTAGATCTTGAAGCCTGTCAGAGCCACGAGAATGCTCATGACCGGACACAGCAGGTTGAAGAAGCAGTATGGCAGGTAGGTCATCGTCGGCACGTTCAGTATGGTGGCCTGCGTCATTCCGCAGCTCGACCACGGGAACAAGGGCGATGTCACCGTAGCCGAGTCCTCTACGCTGCGGCTCATCAGCCGGTTCTCATAGCCGCGCTCTGCATACACGCCCTTGTACATATTGGCGGTGATGATTATCGCCAGATACTGGTCTGAAGCCACACCGTTCATGAAGATGCCCGTACCGACAGTCGAAGCCACCAGTCCGGCACGCTTGCGCGTCAGCGGCATGATGAGGTTCGTGATGTGTTGCAGCATGCCGCTGCTTGTCATGCACCCGCCGAACGACACCGCACAGATGATGAGGAATATGGTGTTGAGCATGCCCGTCATGCCGTGTGTCGCCACAAGCTCCGTCACCAGTTCGTTCCCCATGTCGATGGACGTAGAGTCGTAGATGCCGCGCACAACGCCAACGAACAGGCTTTCGGCATCGGGCTGCGCCGCCCCGGCCACCTCTGTAAGGATGTGAGGCTGGAATATCAGTGCAAAGACAACGCCGAACAGCGTTCCCAGGAACAGGACTATGAGTGCCGGCATCTTCCGCGCTATCAGCAGGAATGTCCCTACCGGCACGAGCAGCAGCCACGGGGTTATGTTGAAGCGGGAACGTAGAGCCTCGGTGTAGACCGCCACGTCGCCGCCGTCGGCAACCGTGTGTGTCAGTCCGAGAATGGTGAATATCAACAGCGTTATGACTATCGCCGGCACAGTGGTTATGGCGATGTAGCGTATGTGTGTGAAGAGCGGCACCTCCGACATCGACGAGGCCAGCACCGTGGTGTCCGACAGCGGCGACATCTTGTCGCCGAAGTACGATCCGGAGATTATGGCTCCGCCCACCAGTCCCTCGTCGAAGCCCTGTGCCTGACCGATGCCAAGCAGGGCTATGCCTATCGTGGCGATGGTGCTCCATGAACTGCCGGTCAGCACGGACACGAGACAGCAGATGACGCACGTGGACACGAGGAAGAACTTGGGGTGCATTATCTGCAGGCCGTAGTATATCAGCGACGGCACCACACCGCTCAATATCCATATTCCTGCCAGTGCACCGATGAGCAGCAATATCAGCAGAGCCGACGTGACACCGCTGATGCTGTCCTGAACGCCTGTCTCAAGCTCACGCCACGGCACGTTGAAGTAGCGCATGGCAACAAGGCAGGCCACGCCTGCCGAAACCGTCAACGCCACCTGACTGGCTCCGTCGAGAGCCGCACTGCCGAATATGTGTATCACAATCACCAACTGGACTATGAGCACCACTACCGGCAACATCGAGAGCATTGCATCTGTGTGTTTGTTGTGTTTCATCATCTCTTGTGTAGAACTTCGTTTAGTTTGTTTGTGTGTGTATATATGTCTTTGTTCAGTCTGTGTCGTCGTCGTCCATCTTCAGCTTTCCGCTGCGATCGTCGGCATAGTACTGTGCCAGCATGGCTATCAGCTTCGATATCGATCTGAGGGCACGCTGCGTCTCCTCACCGATGGGTTTCTTTTGCAGCTTCAGCGTCAGTTCGCCATAGAGGGCATTGAAGCACGTCTCTATCTCCGGCAGCACGTCACTCCCCTCCTTGCCCCGCAGCTCAACGATGAAAGGCAGGGCATTGTAGTACGCCGCACTGTAGAACGGGAACTTAGGCGATGCCAGCAGCGACAGGTGCAGGTCGGTCAGTTCGGTCAGTATGTTCTTGTTTATCTGCAGATGCCCGCGCTCGGCCACGCCCTCGGTCAGCATCATGTTGCACAGCTCTGACAGCCATTTGTCTTCCGCGCCACGGTCTGCTTCGGCAAAGGCAGGCAGGATGTTCTGCCGCACTCTGTCCATGTCGCAACGGTTGGCACGGAGCAGGTCTTCCACCTGCCACATGTAGAGCAGATACTCCGCTATGTTCGTCCGTCTCAGTTCCTCTGCCACTCTCATTGCTCACGCTCCTACCTTATATATATATGTATATGTGCTAATACAGCGACTGCCCCAGCAACGTGAATGCCAACCCTATCACCGACACAGCCATCACCGTGCCGCCTATGATGCGGTTCAGAATCCAGATGCCACGCACGTTGAACTGTCCGCGCACCTTGCCCACGCCGAATGTCAACACGAACCACCACAGCAATGCCCCTGCAACTATCGACACATATCCGGCGACAGACTCTGTCAGCAATGTCCTCTCGTCGACAAACGAGAAGCGGGCAAACAGTGCGATGAAGAGCAGGATGATGAGCGGGTTGGACAGCGTGACGAAGAATGCCGTTATGAAGTTGCCCATGTATGAACCTTTGGTGTTCCGCCCCTTATCCGGACGGATGGATTTCATCGGGTTGCTCTGGAATGTGTAGAAGCCGAACGCCAGCAGCAGCAGGCTGCCGATGAGTTGCAGCCAGAATATGTTATTGTTGATGTAGTCGAACACGAAGCTCATGCCGTAGCCCGTGATGAGCGCATACAGGAGGTCGCTCAGTGCCGCACCGCAACCCGTCACGAAGCCATACCACCGTCCTTTGTTCAGTGTCCGTTGCAGGCACAGTACGCCGACAGGTCCCATAGGCGCAGACGCTATCATCCCTATGAGCATGCCCTTAAATATGACACCCAATATGGTCGCAATTCCGAACATGGCTGCAAACATACATAAAATCCTGCGATTATGTATGTTTGCGTTGGCACTTTCAAATATAAGACTCTGCCATTTCAAACATAAGCGTGAAGGTCAGAAGTCATATCCTGTAGCGTGTGTGCCTCACTATGGGTGCGCGGCGCACACCCATTTTTACTGCCTAAGGGAGCGAAGCGACCGCAGCCCGGGGAAAAATGAACTAATAGTTCATTGGCACTTGAACTAATAGTTCGTTGGCACTTGAACCCATAGTCCGAGGATGTTGGGCTTTGGGTGCTGACATTAATCGTTATGCCTCGGGACATTA
>CAVDAU010000142.1:0-6244 GCA_963607015.1 Streptococcaceae bacterium | reverse complement strand
TTTCTGAACGGTTTCTGAACAGTTGGTAAACAGCCACCGTCATTTGCGCCTCTTACCACGCGCTGAGGTCGGCGTGGGCTTCGACGGCGGTCTCGATGTCGTCGGGCAGGGTGCTGAAGAAGTCGATGCCTGTCGCGGCTTCCACCTCATCGACCGTGAGGACGTAGTGCTTCATGCCGTGGCGTGCCGCCTCGTTGGCATAGATGAAGCCAAGTGCCTTGGGCTTGTCGCCAAGGCGGAGCACGACCTTGAAGAAGGCATCCGGCACGCTGATTCTGTTTGTCCCGATGGTGCGTATGGTGTCGCCGCTGAACACGGGACCGGTGACGATATAGATGTCGCCGTACTTCACAGCCCACTTGCGGCACCGCTCCTCCAGCACGCGCCAGTCGCCGCTGTTGAGCGACGCATCCTGCGGACACATGTTCGTCAGCAGGAACGACTGGTTTATTGCCGCCTTGCTCCAGTTGCAGTCGGCGGCAGGACACATGTGGCCGTGAGACATCTTGTAGCGGTTGTTTGTCCAGTCGTCAAGCTCCTGCCGTGGCGAAGGCACGTCCGTGTCAACGATGTAGGAGTTGCGCGTGGTCTTCGTCGTCAGCCTGCCTATGCCGATGGCGTTGCCGTCCTTGTCATAGTAGGGCACGCCGCGCCGCGAGAGTGTCCCGTCGTTGCAGTGCTCTGCCGTGAGGTGCCAGCCCACCCAGTTGGGACACCTCGTCTCCTTGTTGTATGACGTGATATAGCCGTCGCGCACGAGCATCTGCGACGGCACGCCCTCTGCCGTCCGTGCGGCTTCTATGCGCTCCGTGTCCGGCAGTGTCTGTCCTGCAGCCTGCTCCTGCCGGCTCGCTGCGCTGTCGGTGCCGGTGATGCCGAAGCTCTGCCCTAACCAAAGGGCGGCGGCAATGATCAGTGCGGCGGTTGTCATTGTGGCCTTCTTCATTTTCATTGTGTCTCCTGTCTTCCTTGTCGGTTGTGAGGGCAAAGGTAAGCAACATCCGCCACACAAGCACGCGGGGAGATTGCATTGCTGTGTCACTTTTTCTGTTTAGCTTTGTGGAAAATTTCTTAATCGGATGAAGAGTTTGATTTTAGCGGTTGCGCTGGCATGTGTCTGCGGCGCATCGGCAACAGCACAGGGAGGCAAGAACATAGAATTGCAGGAAGTGGTGAAGGGCGACTTCTCGCCCCGTAACATATATGGCGTGACACCCATCCCGGGCGACGGCGAACACTACACGCAGATGAACGCCGCACACACGCAAATCATCAAATACAGTTTCAAGACAGGCAAGCAGGTGGAGGTGCTGTTCGATGTGGCGACGGCACGCGGATGCACATTCAAGCGTTTCGACAGCTATACCTTCGCGCCCGACGGGCAGAAGCTGCTGATAGCGACGGAGACGAACGCCATCTACCGCCGTTCGGCAACGGCTGTCTACTGGCTCTACAGTCTGAAGCGCAACTCCAACGGACAGATACTGAATCAGGTGGAGCGTCTCAGCGACGGCGGCCCGCAGCAGTCGCCCGTGTTCAGTCCCGACGGAAACATGGTTGCCTTCGTGCGCGACAACAACATCTTCCTCGTCAAGCTGCTCTATAACAACAGCGAGAGTCAGGTGACCGACGACGGACGGCGCAACGAGGTGATAAACGGAATACCCGACTGGGTCTATGAGGAGGAGTTCGGCTTCGCCACGGCAATGGAGTTCAGTGCGGACAGCCGTATGCTCGCTTTCCTGCGCTTCGACGAGAGCCGGGTGCCGGAATACTTGTTCCCCGTATTCAAGGGCGAGGCACCGCAGTATGATCAGCTTGCCAAGTACCCAGGTGTCTATACATATAAATATCCCAAGACGGGCGAAGCCAACAGCCGCGTCGAGGTGCGCACGTTCGACATCAGCAGCCATGTGACGCGCACCATGCAGGTGCCGCTCGATGCCGACGGATACATACCGCGCATCTATTTCACCAACGAGCCTGACCAACTGGCAATACTGACGCTGAACCGTCATCAGAACCGCTTGGACATGTATATGGGCAACGTCCGCAGCACCGTCTGCAAGCTCATCCTGCGTGAGGAGAGCGACACATACATCAAGGAGGAGAGCCTCAACGGGATAAAGTTCTACGGGCAGAATTTCAGCTTCCTCAGCGACCGCAGCGGCTTCAACCACCTGTACTGGTACACCACTGCCGGCACATTGGTGAAGCAGGTGACGAACGGCAACTGGGAGGTGACGGACTTCTACGGCTATGCCCCCGGTGAGGATGCGTTCTACTATCAGAGCAATGAGGAAAGTCCGTTGCAGAAAGCCGTCTACAAGATAGACCGCCGTGGGCGCAAGTCGAAGCTCTCGGCAAATGCCGGTACCAACAGCGCACAGTTCAGCTCGGACATGAAGTACTTTCTGAACCGATATTCCAATCTGACCGTGCCGACCGTCATAACGCTCGACGACAACAGCGGCAAGACCCTGACCACGCTCATCGACAACGCCGAGCTGCGGCAGAAGCTGTCGGCATACAACATGCCTACGAAGGAGTTCTTCAGCTTCACCACCGGTCGTGGTGACAATCTTAACGGCATCATAATGCGTCCCGCCGACTTCAACGCGGGCAAGAAATATCCGGTGCTGCTCTATCAGTACAGCGGTCCAGGCTCACAGCGTGTGGTCGACCAGTTCAGCGTCAGCTGGGAGACATATATGGCAAGTCAGGGATTTATCCTTGTCTGTGTCGACGGTCGCGGGACAGGCGGTCGCGGAGCGGCGTTCGAGAAGCAGACATACATGAACCTCGGTGTCAAGGAGGCGCAGGATCAAGTTGCGGCAGCGCAGTACATGGCTTCGCAGCCCTATGTCGACAAAGACCGCATCGGCATCTGGGGATGGAGCTACGGCGGATACATGACGCTGATGAGCATGAGCGAGGGAACGCCGGTGTTCCGTGCCGGAGTGGCAGTGGCACCGGTCACGGACTGGAACTACTATGACACCGTATATGGCGAACGCTACATGCGCACGCCGAAGGAGAATGCCGGAGGCTACGACGCGTCGTCGTGCTTCAGCCGTGCCGACAAACTGAACGGACGCTTGCTGCTCATCCACGGCATGGCCGACGACAATGTGCACTTCCAGAACGCCGCCGAATATGCGGAACGTCTGGTGCAGGAGGGCAAGCAGTTCGAGATGCAAGTCTATACCAACCGCAACCACAGCATACGTGGCGGCAACACAAGTATGCACCTGTACACGCGCATAACGGACTTCTTCAAGCGCGAACTGCAAGGCAACTAAAGGACGAGAGAAGAGACACATGGCGGAACAACACTTGCGCAAGCCCGAGTGGCTGAAGGTGAACTTCGGAGCCAACGAACGCTACTCCGACACGAAGAAGATTGTGGACACGCATCGTCTGCACACCATCTGTAGCAGCGGACGTTGTCCCAACATAGGCGAATGTTGGAGCCGTGGCACAGCCACATTCATGATCGGCGGCAACATCTGCACACGCAGCTGCCGCTTCTGCAACACCGCCGGCGGACGGCCGCAGCCGCTCGATGCCGACGAGCCGCGCCATGTGGCGGAGTCGATTAAACTGATGGGGCTGTGGCACGCCGTGGTCACGTCGGTAGACCGTGACGACCTGCCCGACCTCGGTGCGGCGCACTGGGCGGAGACCATCAGGCAGATAAAGGCCGTGAACCCGACGGTGACGATGGAGGTGCTGATACCCGACTTCATGGGGCGGCGCGAGCTTGTCCAACAGGTGATTGACGCTGCTCCGAACATAATATCCCACAACATGGAGACCGTGCGGCGCATAACGCCGGCTGTACGCAGCGTGGCACGCTACGACCGCAGCCTACAGGTGCTGGAACAGGTGGCGCAGAGCGGCATACGTGCCAAGACGGGCATAATGGTGGGACTTGGCGAAACGCCTGCCGAGGTGCTCGAGACCATGGACGACCTGCTGGCCGTAGGATGCAGCATACTGACCATCGGGCAATACCTGCAGCCGTCGCGGCGGCACTATCCGGTGCAGGAATATGTCACGCCGGAGCAGTTCGCGGAGTACCGCCGCATCGGCATGGAGAAAGGCTTCGCACAGGTAGAGAGCGGACCGCTGGTGCGTTCGTCCTATCACGCGGAGAAACTGATGACGCATTAACCATACGCCATACATATATATAATATGTACGCGCGCGTAATACTTCCGATATTGTTTGCCGTGTTTGCCGCACTGCCGGCATGGGCACAGCAGCCGACAGACTCCACAATGCTGAGACGCATACATCCGTGGGCAGATGCCCGCGTGGCGTTCCTCGGCGACTCGCAGACCGACCCCCGCAACGACGGCTCCGCTCTGAAGTACTGGCACTTCCTCAGCCGCTGGCTCGGCATAGAGCCTTATGTCTACGGCATCAGCGGACATACTTGGCGGGACATCCCCGGACAGCTTGACCGCCTTGAACGCGAGCACGGCTCCGACTTCGATGCCATAACCATAATGGTCGGCACGAACGACTACAACGAGGGCATACCCATCGGACAGTGGTACACAGAACACGACACGGTGGTCGAGGCCGCCTACGGACAGCCCAAGCAGGCGGTACACCGCATCCGCCGCGTACCTGTCTTCAGTGACAGCACGCTCTGCGGACGCATAAACAAGGTAATGGACAAGATAAAGCGCACGTTCCCCGACAAGCAAGTGGTGCTTCTCACGCCGCTACACCGTGCCTTCTTCGACGGAGGTGACCGCAACCTACAGCCGTCAGAGGATGTCCAAAACCGTGGAGCACTGTATCAGGAACCTTACGTGCAGTGCATCAAGGAGGCTGCAAACATCTGGGCTGTGCCCGTTGTCGACACCAATGCGCTGACGGGCTTCTATCCGCTGATAAACGGCACGGTCTACTATCACAACAGCTCCGACCTCCTGCATCCCAACGACGACGGTCATCGCCGCCTCGCACACACGCTCTACTGGCAGCTGCTCACGCTGCCCTGCCGCTTCCAATAAGTCTGCGGTCTCCTTACAGGCAAGTGCGAAATTGATGCCGGCGGCTGACTGCCGGCATTTTACGAATCAGGAAAAGATGCAAGCCTGTAGTTCGGCTGCAGTGTCGGCGATGTGCTGCGGATGGTATTTCTCTAACTCTGCACGCGGACGGAAGCCCCATGACACGCCGCAGGTCTCGATGCAGGCATTCTGTCCGGTCTGCATGTCCACGCACGAGTCGCCCACATAGAGCGCGTCGCCAATGGCGATGCCGGCGGCTTCTGCTGTTTGGAACACTATCGTCGGGTCGGGTTTGACGGGCACACCGTCCCGCTGTCCGTAGACCGACGAGAAGTCTATGTCGCTGAAGAAATGGCTTATGACCTTTTCCGTCGCCTCCTGATATTTGTTCGATGCCACGGCAGTCTTGATGCCTCTGTCCCGCAGCAGGCGCAGCAACTCGTGCATGCCGGGGTAGGGGCGGCTGAGGTCTGTGTTGTGCTTATTATAATAAGGTATAAACAGCTGTCGCACGCGGAGCACGTTCTCCTCCGTCTTCTCACCCTCGGGCAGGGCGCGCTCGAACAGCTTGTTTATTCCGTTGCCGACCATCATCCGGTATTCCGCCTCCGCATGGGTGGGATAGCCCAGCTCCTGCAATGCGTGGTTGGTGCTCTGTGCCAAGTCGGCAATGGTGTTCACGAGTGTCCCGTCAAGGTCGAATATCACTAATTTCTTCATCGTGGTCTCCTTCTCTTTGTGTGTATCGTTTCCTGTCTGCAAAGATAGATGAAACTTTTTTATGCTCGGGAACATAAATTTTCAGCATAATGTTTGGTGGGTAAAAAGGAAGCGCGTACCTTTGCATCGCAGTTGGGAAACTGCTTGGGTGGATGAGGCCGGTGAGATTAAGCCTCCTCGTTCATGAGAATAGGTAAGAGTTTTTTAAGTGGAAGTTAAAACAGAGGTTTTTAATAAGGGTATTAGCTAAGGTATATATAGTTAGGTAAGTTTTTTGAGGTTAAGTAGAAAGATTGCTTTTATTTCATGATTTAGTTGTTAAGTGACGCAGAAGAAAAGCCAAATGGGCTTTTCTATGCCGTGGGATGGAAGACTCGTGAGAGGCTTCTTCTTTTTTTTGTCCCTTGTGGAATTGAAAATCATCAAAAAAATTATTGCTGTCCGCTAAAACTTTCCGGGGGTCAATCTTTACTTACTTCCAAGGAACAGGATG
>CAVDAU010000141.1:0-6340 GCA_963607015.1 Streptococcaceae bacterium | reverse complement strand
TTTGCTTGGTGGCATTACTTCACCTCCTCGAAGTCGGCATCCTCAACGTTGTCGCCGGAGCTTTTGCCACTGCCGGACTGCTGAGATGAGCCGGAGGCCTGCTGACCTGCACCACCGAAGCCTGCATCCTGCTGCTGTTGACCAGCCTGTGCACCGCCTGTCTGCGAGTACATCTGTGCGCTGGCAGCCTGCCATGCGGCGTTCAGCTCGCTGATGGCAGCGTCAATGCCTGCCAGATCCTGAGCCTTGTGGGCATCCTTCAGTTTCTGAAGAGCTGCCTCTATGGCAGGCTTCTTGTCTGCCGGCAGCTTGTCGCCAAGCTCCTGCAACTGGTTCTCGGTGGAGAATATCATTGAGTCGGCCTGATTCAGCTTGTCGATCTTCTCACGCTCCTGCTTGTCGGCAGCCTCGTTGGCCTGTGCCTCGGCCTTCATGCGTGCAATCTCGTCGTCGCTCAAGCCGCTCGAAGCCTCGATGCGGATGGTCTGCTCCTTGCCTGTGGCCTTGTCCTTGGCGGTCACCTTCAAGATGCCGTTGGCATCGATGTCGAACGATACCTCTATCTGCGGAACACCACGGCGTGCCGGTGCTATGCCTGTCAGGTTGAACTGACCGATGCTCTTGTTCTGTGCAGCCATGGGACGCTCGCCCTGCAGCACGTGTATCGTCACCTCTGTCTGATTGTCGGTAGCCGTAGAGAACACCTGACTCTTCTTGCAGGGTATCGTGGTGTTGGCATCGATGAGCTTCGTCATCACGCCGCCAAGGGTCTCAATACCGAGGGTCAACGGAGTGACATCAAGCAGCACGACATCGCCCACGCCTTTCTCGTTGTTGAGGATTGCACCCTGAATCGACGCACCTACGGCTACGACCTCATCGGGATTTACGCCCTTCGACGGAACCTTTCCGAAGAAGTCCTGCACGAGCTTCTGCACGGCGGGGATACGCGACGAGCCACCGACAAGGATGACCTCGTCTATGTCTGATGCCTGCATACCTGCATCCCTGAGCGCGTTCTGGCACGGAACCAGGCAGGCCTGTATCAGGTTGTGGGCCAACGCCTCGAACTTGGCACGCGTCAGCGTCTTCACCAAGTGCTTGGGGACACCTGCCACAGGCATGATGTACGGCAGGTTGATTTCCGTAGACGTGGACGAAGACAGCTCGATCTTGGCTTTCTCGGCAGCTTCCTTCAGACGCTGCATGGCCATGGGGTCGGTCGTGAGGTCTGCACCCTCGTCGTTCTTGAACTCATCGACAAGCCAGTTGATAATCACCTGGTCGAAGTCATCACCGCCGAGGTGGGTATCACCGTTGGTGGACTTGACCTCAAACACACCGCCGCCGAACTCGAGGATGGAGATATCGAACGTACCGCCACCGAGGTCGAAGACTGCAATCTTCATGTCCTTGTTGGCCTTGTCGATGCCATAGGCCAAGGCTGCTGCCGTAGGCTCGTTGACAATACGACGGACGTTCAGGCCTGCAATCTGTCCGGCCTCCTTAGTGGCCTGACGCTGCGAGTCGGAGAAATATGCCGGAACGGTGATGACCGCATCCGTGACCTCCTGACCCAAATAGTCCTCGGCCGTCTTCTTCATCTTCTGAAGAATCATTGCCGAAATCTCCTGTGCGGTGTACAGACGACCGTCGATGTCGACACGCGGCATGTTGCTGTCGCTCCTCACCACCTTGTACGGGACACGTGCAACTTCCTTCTGCACCTGATCCCAGTTCTCACCCATGAAACGCTTGATGGAGTAAACCGTCCTCAAGGGGTTTGTGATGGCCTGACGCTTTGCCGGATCACCGACCTTGCGCTCTCCGCCATCGACGAACGCCACAACCGAAGGGGTCGTGCGCTTGCCCTCGCTGTTGGCTATCACAACCGGCTCATTGCCTTCAAACACTGCGACACACGAGTTTGTCGTTCCCAAGTCTATACCAATAATCTTTCCCATATCTGTTGTTCCTTTTTTTGTTATTCGACATTTAAGTTTACTAATCCCGCCGGCCTCTCGCCGAAGCCGACACCCAACGGTGGGCAAACGTTGTGCCAAACCGCTGTGGCTGTGCCAAAGGCTTCCGCTGTCGGGGCAGGTGTCACGTTTTGTGCCAGTTTGGCAGACGGTTATATTCCTTTCATGATAAAAATGTCTTGCAGTCCGGTATCTGTCGGATAAAAGTCATATCTTTGGGGAGCACAAACAAGAATGTTCAACCAAAACCAAACCAAAGAAAACAACAGACGAAAATGGCTAAAGTGATTATCATAGGTGCCGGTGGCGTTGCCACCGTTGCCGCTTTCAAGGTTGCCAAGAACCCTGATGTCTTCACCGACATCACCATCGCAAGCCGCACCAAGGAGAAGTGCGACAGGATTGTCAACGCCATCGGCAATCCCGCAATCAAGACCGCGCAGGTCGATGCCGACAACGTGGATCGGCTTGTCGAGCTGTTCGACCGCGTGAAGCCGGACATCGTGATGAACCTCGCCCTGCCCTATCAGGACCTGACCATAATGGATGCCTGCCTGAAGTCCGGCGTCAATTATCTCGACACAGCCAACTACGAGCCGCGCGACGAGGCTCACTTCGAGTACAGCTGGCAGTGGGCATACAAGAAGCGTTTTGAGGATGCAGGGCTGACAGCCATCTTGGGCTGCGGGTTCGACCCCGGTGTCAGCGGAGTGTTCACAGCCTATGCCGCCAAGCACCACTTCGACGAGATACGGTATCTCGACATCGTCGACTGCAACGCGGGAAACCACCACAAGGCGTTCGCCACGAACTTCAACCCCGAGATAAACATCCGCGAAATCACGCAGAACGGACGCTACTATGAGGACGGCAAATGGGTCACCACAGGACCGCTGGAGATTCACAAGGACCTGACATACCCCAACATCGGACCGCGCGACTCATACCTGATGTATCATGAGGAACTGGAGTCGCTGGTCAAGAACTTCCCCACGATAAAGCGCGCACGCTTCTGGATGACCTTCGGCAAGGAATACCTGACACATCTGCGCGTGATACAGGACATCGGCATGGCGCGCATAGACGAGGTGGAATATAACGGCATGAAGATTGTGCCGCTGCAGTTCCTGAAGGCCGTGCTGCCCAATCCGCAAGACCTCGGCAAGAACTATGAGGGCGAGACCTCGATAGGCTGCCGCATACGCGGACTCAAGGACGGGAAAGAACACACCTATTATATATACAACAACTGTAGCCATCAGGAGGCATACAAGGAGACCGGCATGCAGGGCGTCAGCTACACCACGGGCGTGCCTGCAATGATTGGCGCAATGATGTTCCTGAAAGGACTGTGGAAGAAGCCCGGCGTTTGGAACGTCGAGGACTTCGATCCGGATCCGTTCATGGAGCAGCTCAACAGACAGGGACTGCCCTGGGTCGAGGTGTTCGACGGCGACCTGGAGCTATGAGAAGACACGCACACAGTATTTACTCTTTTTTTAAGCACTGATTCAACACAATGGCAAAGACAGAGAAGAAAGAAGATATGTCGCCGGCAGAGCAGAAGCTGAAAGCACTGCAGGCTGCCATGTCGAAGATTGAGAAGGACTTCGGCAAGGGTTCGATAATGAAGCTCGGCGACGAACACATAGAGCAGATTGAGGTCATACCGACAGGCTCCATAGGTCTTAACGCCGCCCTCGGCGTGGGCGGATACCCGCGCGGCAGAATCATTGAGATCTACGGTCCCGAGTCGTCAGGAAAAACCACACTGGCACTGCACGCCATCGCCGAGGCACAGAAAGCCGGCGGCATAGCTGCATTCATCGATGCCGAGCACGCCTTCGACCGCTTCTATGCGGAGAAGCTCGGCGTTGACATCAACAACCTGCTCGTCTCGCAGCCGGACAATGGCGAACAGGCTCTCGACATTGCCGAGCAGCTGATACGTTCGGCAGCAGTGGACATCATAGTGATTGACTCCGTGGCTGCACTGACACCAAAGGCGGAGATTGAAGGCGACATGGGCGACAACAAGGTGGGCTTGCAGGCACGACTGATGTCGCAGGCACTGAGGAAGCTCACGTCGGCAATCAGCAAGACACGCACCACGTGCATCTTCATCAACCAGCTGCGCGAGAAGATCGGCGTGATGTTCGGCAACCCCGAGACGACTACGGGCGGCAACGCACTGAAGTTCTACTCGTCGGTACGCATCGACATACGCTCCAGCTCGCCAATCAAGAACGGCGACGAGGTGTTGGGCCGTACCACCAAGGTCAAGGTCGTCAAGAACAAGGTTGCGCCTCCATTCCGCCGCGCACAGTTCGACATCATGTTCGGCGAAGGAATATCTCGGGCCGGCGAGCTTGTCGACTTGGGCGTGGAACTTGACATCATCAAGAAGTCAGGCTCATGGTTCAGCTACAACGACACGCGCCTGGCGCAGGGACGCGATGCCACGAAGCAGATGATGGCAGACAATCCCGAACTGGCAGACGAGATAGAAAGCAGAATCATGGCTGCAATCAAGGACACGAACATAGACCTCGCCTCAGACGACAAGGACGAAACCGCAAGCAGCGGAGCAGGAGCAGACAGCGAAGCGTAAAGGTCAAGAACATAAAATCCGGCGTTGCTGACAGAGGGAGCAACGCCGGATTTTTTTGTCCGTCATTCAGAGAAATCGGGAGCAGACAGTACTGCCATCTCCCGCATCACATCATTCCGCACAGCTCTTCCGTCCTGTCTGCCAAGAACAGCGGAATGTTCAGCAACGCATCATCACGTTTCAGGTTGAGCATGGAGAACCTGATGCGCAGGCTCGGCGAATACTTCTTGTTGTATTCCGCAAGGCTTTTACCCGCGACGCTTGTGCCCGACTTCACTTCTATGGGGACAACGTTTGCGCCATGCTGCACGATGAACTCCACCTCCGCCTTGTTTCCTGAAGCCCAATAGCGCGAACACTTCATCCCGTTTGCGAGCAAACTCTGAAGAACGTAGTTCTCGGCAAGTGCCCCCTTGTATTCCTTCAAGGTCGGCGAATCGCTGAGATACGCCTCCGCACTTAGTTCCGAGAGCACCCTCAACAATCCTATGTCAAGACAATAGACCTTGAAGATGCTCAGATTCTCGTATGACTTCAGTGGTATCTGCGGAGTCGCACAAAGACTCACCTTGTATATCAGACCTGCGTTCTGCAACCATGTGAGTGCATCCTCATATTCTCTGGCTCTTGCCCCCGGGCGCACAAGCTGATAGACGAACTTCCTGTTCTCCTTGGCCAACTGCGACGGCAGAGAGTTCCACACGTGCGTAATCCTGTTGGCAAGCAGGGGCGAAGCATGCTTCACGAAATCAAGGGTATAGTCCTGTAGTATGTCCCGCAATGTTTTCTCCATGCCTCTCATGTCCCCTTCAATCATTTTCATTGCAGCCTCCGGCATTCCTCCCGAAATGCGATAGGACGTGAATGCCTGCGACAATCTGTCAAAGAACACCTCCGGCAGCGGTTCAAGACTTCCTATCGACATAAAATACCGGTAGAGACCGGCATCTTTCTGCTCCAGAAATTCAGAGAACGTGACAGGATACATGTTTATATGGTCTACCTTGCCCACCGGAAACGAGAAGCCCCCGTGCCCGAACGTCAGCCCCAAGAGGGAACCTGCACATGCCACCGCGTATTCGGGAGCCTTCTCACAGAAATATTTCATTGCGCTGATTGCCTCGGGGCAGTCCTGCACTTCATCGAGAACAAGAAGCGTCTTGTGCGGCAATATCGGTTCGTCGGTGAGGAAGGACAGCTGCTCTATTATCCTCATCGGATTCTTGGTGGTGCGGAATATGTCGCAGACACCCTTCTCTTCGTCCAGACTGAAGTAAGCGCAATGCTCAAACTGCTCTTTCCCGAACAGCTTCAGTACGGAGGTCTTGCCGACTTGTCTTGCGCCAAGCATTATCAGTGGCTTTCTGTCTTCCCTGTTTTTCCAGACCTCAAGCTCTTTTATGACGGTTCGATTAAACATCTCATCATTTTGTTTATGTGCGAAAAATGTGTAACGCTACACATTTTTAATACTTGTTTTGTGCAAATATACACATTTTCCACACTTCGTGAGAAAAAGAGATCTTTATGTTGCCTCCGGTCTTTGGCTCTTTATTCCGGCACATCTGCAAGTCCGTTGAAAAGCGTTTACTAACTGTTGACCAACCGTTGACTAAACCCGTGTTTTCGTTGACTAACCGTTGACTTTTCCATACTTCCGTTGACTAAATCCGTGTTTTTCCGAGTTTGCATCCTAACGATGCCCATTCTAAGGGTCTAACGACGGGCATTCATAGCACCTATGAAT
>CAVDAU010000140.1:0-6375 GCA_963607015.1 Streptococcaceae bacterium | reverse complement strand
AGAGGTTAGGGTTCTCCTCAGTCCACTTCTCTACTGCGGGAACGATGCCGAGCTCAACAATCTCGTCGCGCATCTTGCAGAGGTGCTCATAAGACTTCTTGAGAGACTCAATCTCCTCGGGAGTACCTGTAGGCTCTGTGAAGTGAACGCCGGTAGCGTCGATGGTTGTAGGCATTGCCATCATCACGTTCTTGAAGCCAAGAGCGTCGTTGTTCACGTAGCAGCCTGCAGGCAGAGTGAACTTCTCGCCGCCCATTGCAGCCTCGATCATCTTCACTGCGTTGTAGGCAGGGCTTTGGAAAGAGCTGCGGCCACGGAGCTTGATGATGCTTGAACCGCCCTGTATGGTGTGCTGCTTGATTTCAGCCCAACGCTCGTCGGAAAGACCCATCTCCGAGAGAGGCTTTCCATCGACCTTCACCTGTGATGCGAAGACTGCCATCTGCTCGCCGTGACCACCATAAGTGTGGGCACCTGTGACCTTGTCCTGCTGTACACCGAACTCAAGGGCAAGAGCCTGCTGCAAACGAGTGGAGTCGAGGGCAGCGAGAGAGGTCAGCTGGTTTGGCTTCAGACCGGAGTGGATAAGGGCTGTGAGGGCTGTGACATCGGCAGGGTTGAAGATAACGACAACGTGCTTCACGTCAGGACAGTACTTCTTGATATTCTCGCCGAAGTCGGCTGCAATCTTGCAGTTGCCCTTCAGCAGATCTTCGCGTGTCATGCCATCCTTGCGTGGAGCACCACCTGAAGAGATGATGTATTTTGCTCCCGTGAAGGCAACCTCGGGGTCAACGGTGTAGCTGATGTTGGCTCCGGGGAATGCGCACTGCTGCATTTCGTCGAAAACACCATGAACCCCGGGCTCGTAGATGTCGTAGAGACAGATGTTGGGGGTAAGACCGAGCATCAAGGCACTCTGAACCATGTTGGAACCGATCATACCGCCGGCACCAACAATAAGCAATTTCTCGTCAGTTAAGAATTTCATGATAAAAACTTTTTATTATTTGGTTTTTAAATTGTTCGTGTCCTATTTTCACCGCAAATATATTGATTTATGGAAGACGAAGTACTGCGGGCACGCTATTTCTTTTCAGCGCACGTCGGCTCCCCACATCATCTTGTCGCGGAGGGTCTCAAAGAACTGCCGGTTGAAGCGGTTTACCGTCTTTATGGTGTATGGTGCTCGCGACACGCGTATCCTTGCGGATTCGTCGTATGACACGCTGCGCCCGTCGACGGCAACAAGGAAGTTATGGCTGCGGCTCTCTACTTCGAGCGTCACCTCCCAGTCATCACATATCACGAACGGACGGCAGTTGAGGCTGTGCGGGGCAATGGGAGTGATGGCCATGGTCTTGCTCGACGGAGCTATGATGGGACCGCCGACACTCAGCGAGTAGCCGGTAGAGCCTGTCGGTGAGGCAATGATGAGTCCGTCTGCCTGATAGGTGTTGAGGAATGCGTTGTTGATATAGGTGTGTATGGTGATCATCGACGAGCTGTCGTGCTTCATCACCGCCACCTCGTTGAGTGCATAGGGATTGGCATGGCGTTGCCCTCCGTTGCACCGCATCTGTAGCACGCTGCGCTCTTCCACCTTGTAGTGGTTGCCGTAGATTTCGTCAATCATGACCTCCATATCCTCCGGCAGTACGTCGGACAGAAATCCGAGGCGGCCGGTGTTGATGCCGAGGATGGGTATGCTCTTGGCTCCGACACAGCCTGCGGCATGCAGGAACGTGCCGTCACCGCCAAGGCTGATGGCGATGTCGGCGTGGAAGTCGCTTCCTTCAAATAGCTCCACGTCGCCTTTAATATCGATGCCAAGCTCGGATGTGAGGAAGTGGTGGTAGTCTCTTTCCACGCATACCTGCGCGTGGCGTGCCGCAAGCAGTTGAAACAGCCTCTCTGCGCACGATGCCTTGGAAGCCTGATGTGTGTTGCCTATTACTGCAAATCTCATGTGTGTCTGTGCTCATGGTTGAGCTTGTGCAAAAGTGCAAAAAAAGCACGAGCGCAGCAATGGTCTTGCCGATAATTAGTACTTTTGTACCAAGTATTACGGGTTTGCCACATGACTAAACTAAGCATAAACGTTAACAAGATTGCTACACTGAGGAATTCGAGAGGGGGAGATACTCCCGACGTAATGCGCTTTGCGCAGGAATGTGAACGTTTCGGCGCAGACGGAATATCGGTTCATCCTTGGCCGGACGAACGGCACATCCGCATGAGTGATGTATACAGGTTGAGACAGGTACTGGCTACAGACCTCAATATCGAGGGCTATCCCTCGCTGGAGTTTGTGGCGATGGTGAAGAATGTCAAACCCGCACAGGTGACGCTGATGCCCGACAGCCCCACGCAGCTGACATCAAACGTGGGATGGAATACGGAAGAGCATGTGGAGTTGTTGACCGATGTCATCTCGGAAATCAAGGATGCCGGCATACGCACATCGGTGTTCGTGACGGCAGACAAGCGTATGATAGAGTTCGCTGCACGTGCCGGAGCCGACAGGGTGGAGCTATATGCCGGGATATTCGTGCGCAGGCAACAGGATGCAGACGCAAGGGGTGTCTTGCAGTCGTATGCCGATGCTGCCGCTTATGCCCACAGTCTTGGACTGCGTGTAAATGCGGGACATGAACTGGACTTGCAGAAATTGGACTTGTTCCTGCAATATGTGCCGTGGATAGAAGAGGTGTCGATAGGTCATGCCTTTGTCTGCGACGTGCTGTATTGGGGACTGGAACGGACTGTGCAGGAGTATAAGAAAGTGGTAAACAAAAAACGAGAATATAGATAAGGGGGATGCTTTATGAAGAACGTATATGTCTTTTTTGCTGACGGATTTGAGGAAATTGAAGCCCTGACATGTGTGGATGTGTTGAGGCGTGCAGGCGTGAATGTGACCATGGTTACCACCTCGGGCGAGATTGTGCGTGGTGCACACGACGTGCCGGTGATATGTGACAAGGACATTGACAGTTGCGACTTCTTTGATGCCGATATGCTGTTGTTGCCCGGAGGAATGCCCGGGACGGCAAATCTGGCAGAGAACGAGGCCGTGTGCCGTGCCCTGACTTCGGGTGCGGAGCGTGGAACGGGCATAGCTGCAATCTGCGCCGCACCTATGGTGCTTGGCAAGTTGGGACTGCTGAAAGGCAAGAAGGCGACGTGCTATCCGGGCTTCGAGAAGTATCTTGACGGTTGTGAGTACACCGGTGCGGCAGTGCAGGAGGACGGCAGCATAATCACAGGCAAGGGACCGGGCGTATCTGTCGAGTTTGCTCTTGCTGTTGCGAAAGCCCTTGTCGGTAAGGACAAGGCGCATGAAGTGCGCGAGTCCATGATGTGCCCTGCAAAATAAGGGAGCGCGGAAATTCTGCATGGATGTGATGGACAGGCATGTCATAATAGTTGCCGGCGGCAAAGGACTGCGTATGGGTGCCGATGTACCCAAGCAGTTCATTCCGGTAGGCGGACTGCCTGTGCTGATGCACACCATCAATGCTTTCAGGTCGTGTGATGCTACGATGGACATTATATTGGTGCTGCCGGAAAGCCAGTTCGGCTACTGGCACGACTTGTGCCGGGAGTACGATTTTAATGCGGCGTGCAGACTTGTTGCCGGCGGACGCACACGCTTTCACTCCGTGCAGAACGGCTTGGCACTGATAGACGACGGCGGACTTGTTGCGGTGCACGACGGCGTGCGTCCTTTTGTCTCGGCAGAACTCATCAATGCGTGTTTTGAAGATGCAGAACGCACGGGAGCCGCTATCCCCGTGACGGACGTGATAGAGACACTGCGCCACAAGGAAGCCAATGGAGTAAGTCGTGTGGTGCCACGTGGCGATTATTGCCTTGTGCAGACACCACAGGTGTTCCGCGCAGACATCTTGAAGCAGGCATACGGGCAGGACTACAGTGAGGCTTTTACTGATGATGCTTCGGTGGTAGAGGCTGCCGGATATGCCGTCTCGCCGGTCAGTGGAAGCCGCAACAACATAAAGATAACCACTCCGTCGGATCTGGCGATTGCGGAAGCACTGTTGTCGCGATGATAGACCTGGCTACGTTCGATGTGAAGTTTCTTCCCGGCGTCGGACCGCAGCGTGCGGCGATGCTGGAGAAAGAAATCGGGGTACGTTCCCTGATGGACTTGTTGTATTACTTCCCTTACAAATATGTAGACCGCAGCTGTGTCTACCCAATCAACCGGCTCAATCCCGATATGCCGTATGTGCAGGTCTGTGGGCAAATACTCAGTTTTGAGGAGGCGGGGCAGGGCAGAGGCAAAAGACTGATTGCACACCTGTCCGACGGTACAGGGTATGTTGACCTTGTGTGGTTCATCGGCAACAGGAAAGTGGCGAACAGATACCGTCTGCGCACGGACTATATTGTCTTCGGCAAGCCATCGATCTTCGGAGGTCGTGTCAACATAGTCCATCCCGACATTGACAAGGTTGAGAACGTGCAGCTCGGCACTCTCGGCATGCAGCCCTACTATAACACCACGGAGAAGATGAAGCGTGCGTTTCTGAATTCACGCTCCATAGAGAAGATGATGGCCGGTGCCATACAGATGTTGAAAGAGCCTTTGCCTGAAACGCTGACCGATGCTATCATCCAATCCAATCACCTGATGCCGCTCACGGAAGCTCTGCGGGCTGTGCATTTCCCGAGAAGTACCGAAGCCCTGCGGCAGGCACAGCTGAGACTGAAGTTTGAAGAGCTGTTCTATGTGCAGCTCAATATCCTGCGATATACCAACAACCGGAAGCGGAAGCTAAGAGGTTTGCCTTTCCCGAAAGTAGGTGCTCATTTCAATGCTTTCTATCACGAACATCTGCCGTTCCGGCTTACTGATGCACAGAAACGGGTGTTGCGCGAGATACGTGCCGACCTTGGCAGTGGGCGGCAGATGAACCGTCTGTTGCAGGGTGACGTGGGAAGTGGCAAGACCATTGTGGCACTGATGACTGCGCTGCTCGCCATAGACAATGGCTTTCAGGCATGCATCATGGCTCCGACAGAGATATTGGCGGAACAGCATTACCAGACGGTGTCACATCTGTTGGAAAGTATGGATGTCGGTGTCGAACTGCTCACCGGTTCCGTGCGTGGCAAAAGACGGGAGGATATTCTTGAGCGTCTGAAAAGTGGCGACATAGGAATCCTGGTCGGCACGCATGCACTCATAGAGGAAACCGTCGGGTTTGCATCACTCGGCTTGGCTATTATCGACGAGCAGCACCGTTTTGGCGTGGCGCAGCGGGCACGCCTATGGGCAAAGAACAGTCAGCCGCCGCACATCCTCGTCATGACTGCCACGCCGATACCACGCACGCTGGCGATGACGCTGTATGGCGATTTGGACGTGTCCGTGATAGACCAGCTGCCGCCGGGACGCAAGCCCATAGCTACATTGCATCAGCTTGAGAACAACAAACAGCATCTGTTCGACTTCATCAGGAAGCAGATTGCGGAGGGCAGGCAGGTCTATATGGTCTATCCGCTGATCAAGGAGAGCGAAAAGATAGATCTCAAGAACCTCGAGAACGGATATGAGGAGATGTGTGCCGCCTTTCCTGATATGACAATCTGTAAGATACACGGGCAGATGAAGTCGCAGGAAAAGGAGCAGCAGATGCAGTTGTTCGTATCGGGGAAGGCACAGATGATGGTGGCTACGACCGTCATAGAGGTGGGAGTCAACGTGCCGAATGCCTCCGTCATGGTCATTGAGAATGCCGAACGCTTCGGACTGTCACAACTGCATCAGTTGCGCGGACGTGTTGGGCGTGGTGTCGAACAGTCATACTGTATTTTGGTGACAGACAGCAGGCTGTCAGAAGACACGCGTAAGCGCATAGAGATAATGGTGCGCACCAATGACGGCTTTGAGATAGCGGAAGCAGACCTCAAACTCCGTGGTCCCGGGGATCTTGAAGGGACGCAGCAAAGCGGAATGCCCATTGACCTGAAGATTGCCAACCTGGCACGCGACGGACAGATATTGCAGCTGGCACGCGATGCTGCTGCGGCAGTCATAGAGTCTGACCCGACGTGCAGTCTGCCTGAAAATTCGGTGTTGTGGAACAGGCTGAAGCTCCTGAACCGCACGCATATCAACTGGGGAGAAATCAGCTGACGCATATTCCTCAAAAGGCATGAGGATCTCGAAGTGCTATAGTCCCTATGCAAACGTGGAGAAACCTCAATATCAATGCTGTCCTAAATACCTACACTCGCATAGATATATTCGTTGCTCCTGATGCCCGTTCGGTCCCTAATATTCGTCATGCCCATTCTCTAACGTTGCAAGAGCGCGGTTATAGTATATATCTTTGTAACTGC
>CAVDAU010000139.1:0-6439 GCA_963607015.1 Streptococcaceae bacterium | reverse complement strand
AGACCACGCTGAAAGAAGAGGTCTACGGTCTCAGGTCCCAGTCCGTCGATGTTCATTGCCTTGCGGCTTATGAAGTGCTCGATGCGTCCCTTTATCTGCGGCGGACAGCCGGAGTCGTTAGGACAGTAGTGGGCGGCTTCGCCCTCGTAGCGCACGAGCGGAGTGCCGCACTCGGGACAACGCCCGATGAACCCCACGCTGTCGCCAAGCAGCAGACCGCGTGCCGACTTGTCCACGCCCGTTATCTTGGGTATTATCTCACCGCCCTTCTCCACATAGACCATGTCGCCGATGTGCAGGTCGAGCGAGGCGATGATGTCCGCATTGTGGAGCGAGGCACGCTTCACGACGGTGCCGGAGAGCTGCACAGGGTCGAGATTGGCGACAGGCGTTATCACTCCCGTGCGTCCGACCTGATAGGTCACCTTGTTCAGACGCGTCAGCGCACGCTCGGCCTGAAACTTGTAGGCGATGGCCCAGCGTGGCGACTTGGCTGTGTATCCGAGGTTGCGCTGCTGCCGCAGGCTGTTGACCTTGAACACTATGCCGTCGGTGGCGACGGGCAGGCTCTTGCGTGCGGTGTCCCAATGGTCAATGTAGTCGAACATCTCCTGTAGCGTCCTGACCTTGCGCATGTCCTTCGAGATCTTGAAGCCCCACCCCGATGCCACCTGCATGTTCTCATAGTGTCCGTCGGTGGGCAGGTTGTCGCCGAGCAGATAATATAGGTATGCATCCAGATGGCGTGAGGCCACGAGAGCCGAGCTTTGCGACTTCAGCGTGCCGGAGGCGGCATTGCGCGGATTGGCAAACAAGGGTTCCTCACGCGCCTCGCGCTCACGGTTCAGCCGCTCGAACACGTCCCACGGCATCAGGATCTCGCCGCGTATCTCGAACTCCGGCAGGTAGTCGCCGTGCAGCACAAGCGGTATGCTGCGGATGGTCTTCACGTTGTCGGTCACGTCGTCGCCTTTCTCTCCGTCGCCGCGTGTGACCGCACGCACCAGCCTCCCGTCCTCGTAGGTCAGGGATATTGACGTGCCGTCGAACTTCAGCTCACAGCAGATCTCGAAGTCCTCGCCATGCAGCAGTTCCTGCACGCGGTTGTAGAACTCCGTCACGTCGGCCTCGCTGTAGGTGTTCCCTAACGAGAGCATCGGATACTTGTGGGTCACCTGCCGGAAGTCCTTGCTGAGGTCGCTGCCCACACGCATGGTGGGCGATGCGGGGTCGCTGAACTCCGGATGCTCCTTCTCCAGAAGTTGGAGGCGGTGCATCATGTCGTCAAACTCCTTGTCGCTGATGACAGGGGCGTTGAGCACGTAGTAGTTATAGTTGTGTCTGTGCAGCGTCTGCCGCAACTCTTCGATTTCTTCCTTTGCTGACATAGTGTATTGTTCCTCTCTTATGCCGTCCGTCACCGTCCCGTCATGTCTGTGGACGGCCGTCCATCCGTGCAAAGGTAGGAATTTAAGCCTACGGTTCGGACGCGGCGTGTCGTTCTTTTGTCTACATTTGCGCGTCAAAACGAAAACCTTGACATCAGGACTTAATTATGGAAAGTACAACCATGCACAGCTTTACATGCGACTATTCTGAAGGAGCACACCCGAGCATCTTGAAGCGACTCGCCGAAGTCAACCTCACCCAACACCCGGGCTACGGAGAAGACAGCATCACAGACGAAGCCATTGACATCATCAGGCAGAAGACGGGCAACCGGCAGGCTGCGGTCTACTTCGTCATTGGCGGAACGCAGGCCAACATGACCGTCATCTCGTCACTGCTGCGTCCGCACGAGGGCGTCATCTGTGCCGACGGCGGACACATCTGGGCGCACGAGACGGGTGCCATCGAAGCCACGGGACACCGCGTGATAACCGCCGGAGGCAAGGACGGCAAGCTGCGTCCCGAGGACGTCAGCCGCGCATTAGGTCAATACACCATGCGTCCGCACGTGCTGAAGCCGGCCATGGTCTACATATCAGACCCCACGGAGATAGGCACCATCTACACCAAGGCCGAGCTTGAAGCCCTGCACACCTTCTGCCGGGAACACGGACTGCTGCTCTATGTCGACGGCGCACGCCTCGGCAGTGCACTGACGGCACAGGGCAACGACCTGACGCTTCGCGACCTGGCGGAACTGACCGACGTGTTCTATATCGGCGGCACCAAGAACGGTGCGCTGATGGGCGAAGCCATCGTCTTCAACGACCCCGCACTGTGTCCCGACTTCGACTACATGCGCAAGGAGCGCGGAGCGTTGCTTGCCAAGGGGTGGCTGCTCGGACTGCAGTTCAGCGAACTGCTTCGCGACGACCTGTACTTCCGGCTGGCGGCACATGCCAACCGTCAGGCCGACCGCCTGCGTCAGGCACTGAACGAAGGAGGATACCGCATGCCGGTCGCCACGACCACTAACCAAGTATTCCCGATACTCAGCGACAGGCAGATAGAGGAACTGCGCAGGAAATACGTGTTCGAGACGTGGGAGCGCGTGGACGACAGCCATGCCGTCGTGCGCTTCGTCACCTCATGGGCAACGCCCGAAGAAGCCACAGCGGAGTTTGCCGCCGACATCATGGCGTGCAAGGATCTGCTTTCCCACTGAACCTGAATTCAGTAACTCAGGAACACGAGGAAGGAGCCTCGGGCGACATGGATGACGGCACGGTTGCCCGATGCGACGTTCAGCGTGCCTTGCCACCACTTGTGGAAGTCATAGATGGGATAGTCCAGGCCCTCGCTCCGCAGCCCTGTGGCACTGAGGTTGAAGATTGAGATTTCCTGCCCCTTGTAGGTCATGAACTCACAGTCTTCGCGACAAGCCACGAATACGCCGTGGTCGGTCAGCATCCGCACGTCAGCCCCCTCCTCCGCATAGTCCGCAAGCAGGCTGATGTTGCCTATCGTGTGGTCCTCACGCTTGCCGGTGGCTCCGAGAATGGCTATCCGGCTAAGTCCCGTCGAGCGGACATAGCCCATGGCCTTGGTCTGGTCGTTCGTCTCCTGTTCGTCCACGCTGTGTATTATTGCCGAATACCGCTGTCTGAAGTCTGCCGACAAGGAGTCACAGTCGCCGACGATGGCATCGGGGCGACGGCCTGTCTGCCGCACATATTCCTCGGCAGCCCCATCACAGCAGACCACCACAGGCGCACTGCGTAGCATGTCGAGCGGCTGTCTTGCCCGTGGATAATCGCCTGCCGCCAGCACCACGGCCTCGGGCTTCCATTCCCCTGAAAAGATGTCTATTGTCCTCATGTCTATGCTTCTGTAATGTCCGGTTATTGTCCCGTCGTCTGCTGTTCCCGCATCAGGCGCAGCCACTTGAGGTATCCCATCACTGCTATCACCGTGTACAGGGCATACAGTCCTGCCTTGAACGGTATGCCTTTGCTTATATAAAGGTATGTGCTCACGGCATCTACCACCAGCCAGAAGCACCACTGTTCGACGTACTTGCGCGACAGTGCCCACAGCCCGATGAAGCTCATGGCATTGGTGAAGGAATCGCACAGCGGTATGGTGCTGTCCGTGAAGGTCACCAACACATAGTAGGTGGCAGCCCACAGCACAAGAAACACAGCCACGGTGGGCACTATCAGCCTCCGGCGGAAATGCGTTATCGGCATCCGATCCGCCCTGCCCTGCCCTCTCTTGCGGCCGAACCTCCATGCCAGATAGCCATAGACAGCCGCCAGAACGTAGTACACCGACATGCCCGCATCGCCATACAAGCCATGTTGCCAATATAGCCACACGTCCAAAGCCGGCATGATGATGCCTACAACCCACAGTGCGATGCTTGCCCTGTATTCCAGCCACAGATAGCACAGGCCCAACACCGTGGTCACGATGTCGAGCCAATGCTCTGCCATGAACATTCCTAAGTCTGCCGCCATATACCTATATATATATGTATCATGTATCAGAATGTCAGCGACACATGTGCCAGGAAGTTGGTGCCTGCCTGTGCCGCATAGCCGGCATAGTTGTAGCGCACGCGACGGTGGTTGTCGTCATAGTAGAACCCGCTGCCGGCATAGCCGTTGTTCTCATATTTCTCGTTGAAGAGATTATATACCGTGCACCCCACGGTGATGCTCTTCATGCCCTGCACCTTAAAGGTGTATGCCAGATCCAGGTTGCTTGTCAGGTAGGCATCCAATGTGCAGTCTTCCTGCCGCGAGTTGCTCATGTACTGCTTGCTGACATATTGGCTCTGCAAGGCTGCCGTGAAGCCCTTCCACGTGTAGCCAAAGCGGTTGTTCAGGATGAAGTCCGGCGAGAAGGATATTGGAGTGTCGCCATGTTCGATGACCCATGTGTCGGCTGTGTTGTCCTCATTCTCATAGAGTGTCTCCGTGAAGTCCTTTATGCGGTTGCGGCTTATGGTTGCACTCGCGTCCCAGCTGAATCCTCCGAGCCTCAGCCCTGCCTGCATCTCCAATCCAAGGCGATAGCTGCTCGGCACATTGGCTGCCAGCAGTTCGCCTATCTCGTTTGCTTCGCCCGTGAGGATGAGCTGGTCTTTGTAGTACATGTAGTAGAGGTTCGCGCCCAATGTCAGCCGGCTGTTGGCATAGCTGTATCCCAGCTCATAGTCTGTCAGGCGTTCTGCCTTGGGATGCACATTGAACTTGCCGTCGGTGAAGTTGTTGCGTGTCGGCTCCTTGTGTGCCACGCTGACCGATGCAAACAGGCGGTTGTGCTTGTCAGGTTGCCACGACAGTCCCGCCTTGGGATTGAAGAAGTCATAGTCTTCATGTACGTCCAGGCTCTGCATGCCGCCATTGCCGAACCAGTCGTAGTTGTCGTTCCTGCCGCGAATCTTATAGTCTATGTGGCGATATTGCAGGTCAACGTAGGCGTTGAGCCACCGGGCGATGCTGTAGTCCGCCTTCAGATAGACGTTGCCGTCGTTCTTCGTGCCGGTGTTGCGATAGTAGTCGTCGGTGGGGTCGATGTTGCCGATGTAGTTCTTCACCCATATCACCCTGCCGAAGTGCTGTCCGTCATAGCGGTTGAAGCCTCCTCCCAGCGTGGCGTGCAGGCGGCTGTCCTTGTAGGTCAGTGAGAATATGCCTCCGCCGAACCAATTGTCCATGGCTTTCTTGCGCACGAGGTCGCTCTTCTTGACAAGCTCCCCGCTTGCGTCGTGATAAGGCTCAAGTCCGTATTCTGACAGCGTGCGGCCGGTCTTGTATTCCTGATAATAGCCGTCGCCCTTGGTGTAGTGCAGTCCCACATTCAGGTTCCACGCATTGCTGAAGTTGTGGTTCAGCAACAGCTGATAATGGCGTTGCGTGTAGTTGTCGGTCTGGTCGTCGTAGAAGTGCATCGTGCCGTCGGCATCGGTGAACATGTATCCGCAGGAGTTATAGCGTCGTCCGTATTCCGCCATTTCCTCCTTTGTCGAGTAGTTCCATGCGTGGTAGGTCTTTTCCTTGCCGCCGAAGGTGATGAGCCTGATGCTTGTGCCTCCGTCGTAGTATGCGCCTTGTGCGTAATATGACTTGAGGTCCGTGCCGGCACGGTCTATGTATCCGTCACTGTTGATGTTGCTCAGGCGGATGTCGAAAGCCCAATGGCCGTCAATCAGCCCCGTTCCGGCCTTCACCGTCTCCTTGTGCGTGTTGAACGATCCGTATGATCCGTTGAACTCGGCATAGTGGGTGGCGTTCAGTTCGCCGGTCTGCATGTTCACACTTGCGCCGAATGCGCCGGAGCCGTTTGTCGACGTGCCTGCACCGCGCTGTATCTGCACGTCTCTCACCGATGATGCGAAGTCCGGCATATTGACCCAGAACACGGAGTGGCTCTCCGCGTCGTTCAGCGGAATGCCGTTGGCAGTGACATTTATCCTCGTGGCATCAGTACCGCGCACGCGCATCGAGGTGTAGCCAATTCCGGTTCCGGCATCACTCGTGGTGATTACCGACGGTGTCGTGCTCAGCAGGTACGGTATGTCCTGTCCGAAATTCATCTGTTTCAGCTGTTCGCGCGACACATCCGTGAATGCCACAGGCGTGGTCTTCGTTGCCCGCGTAGCCATAATCTCCACCTCCTGCAGTCCGATTTCCCGCAGGCTGTCGTTTTGCTGTGTCTGCGCACAGACACAAGTCGCGGTCATAGACATCACGACCGCCATCATTGCATGTTTTCCCATTGCAACAATACCAATTTTTTAGTTAAACAGAAAAGAGGGATCTTTTCTTCACATTCCCTACGGCGGCATTACCCGCATCAGGTCAATGGGTATGATCTCAGCCCGTTGTATTAAGGCACCCCCTCAGACTTCCCGTCCGGAAGCCTGCGCAAAAGTATTCCTTTTTGCCGAACGGTGCAAATTATTCCGTCCCGTCCGCATGACTCTTTCACGGCTCTTTCATTTAAAAAGGCTTGGATTTCTTCCAAACTGCAGCTCATGTCC
>CAVDAU010000138.1:5491-6442 GCA_963607015.1 Streptococcaceae bacterium | reverse complement strand
CGTCCACCTTGAGCAAAGATGCACGTTCTTGCCTGCTCTTTTCGTCAGTCTCCATACGGTAGGCTGACTGTATATAGTAACGCAGGCTTCCAAGGTTGCAGACAAAGTCCACCTCAAGGTTGGAACGTTGTTGCTTGCCGTTTTCGTCCTTGACCGCGACAGGGACAACCCCCACGTCTACGTTGAATCCCCGTATCCTCAATTCGTTGTAGATCAGATTTTCCATCAGATGGCTTTTCTCCGTTTGCCTGAAGTTGATTCGTGCATTGCGCAGTCCCAAGTCCATGAAGTAATATTTATATGGAGAATTGATATACCGCTTCCCCTTGATGTCATAGCGCGTGGACTTTTCCACCAGGAACGAATCGCAGAGGTAGTCAATATAGTTCTTGATGGTATCGTAGGATGTGGCTGACTTCTTTTCGCTCCGGAACGTGTTTGCCAGTTTGTTCGGGTTGGTCAGGGCACCGATGCCTGAAGCCATGATGTTGATCAGTTCTTCAAGGTCGTCGTCCTTACGTATGTCGTAGCGATCCTTGATGTCCTTGATATAGGTCTCGTCAAACAGTGTTTTCAGGAAGCGTATTTTCTGCTCCTCGGTCTTATACGACAATATCTGTGGCAGTCCGCCGTACAGCATGTATTCGTTGAGACCTGCCTGCACCGTACCGGAGTAGACGGACATGTATTCCTTGAAGCTCAGAGGGTACATCTTCACCTCAAAACCGCGCCCGCGAAACTCTGTGATGATGTCCTTGGACAGAAACTTCGCATTACTGCCGGTCACATAGACATCCACATTCCGCATCTTCAGAAATCCGTTAAGCACGTCCTCGAAGTCAGTGAGCATCTGAACCTCGTCTATCAGGATATAATACATCCCGCTGTCTGTGATGCAGCTTTCCACAAAAGCATAAAGATTATCGGGGTTTCTCATGTTGCGGTTCTTGT
>CAVDAU010000138.1:0-5481 GCA_963607015.1 Streptococcaceae bacterium | reverse complement strand
TCTTGTAGTCTTCCAAATCCACCTTTATTATGTGGTCTGCCGGTATGCCGCTATCTTCGAGATACGAAGTGAATATCTCGAAAAGCAGATAAGACTTGCCGCATCTGCGCATTCCCGTTACAATCTTGATCATCCCATTGTCTTGCAGTGAGATAAGCTCATTCAGGTATTTCCCTCGTTCAATGCCATTCATGTCTAATCGAAAAAAGTGTCACCGGGTGACGGAGTTTTCGACTACAAAGATAGATGTCCTTCTCTATCCGGTCAATCCCTAATCGAAAAAAGTGTCACCCGGTGACGGAGTTTTCGATTAGGAGCGTCTGTGGTTGCGGTGCATGGATATGAGGCTTGACATTTCGTAACATTTCGCCTTTATTGTGCAGTGTTGAACTTGCCATGCTGTGACAAATTGTGTGAATATGGAGCAAATGCGGTGTTTTATGTTATGGTAATGAAATTAGTTGCCGCTAAAAGTTCTCAATTTGAATGTTTTTAATACCTTTGCAGCATTTTAACAAAGGTGTTGCATAATCAGCCATGCAGACCATTGGTAGCGGAATAAATATTAAAAGAGGATAAGAGCAAATAGTTAAACAAAAACACAAGAAGTATGATTAGAAGGAAATTAATGCTTTTGCTGACGTGCCTGCTTGTAGTGGGGGGGGGTAGCTAATGCCCAGGTCAGTAAGGTAAAAGGAAGTGTCACTTCCGCAGACGACGGCTATCCTGTAGTCGGTGCGTCTGTCTTGGTCAAGGGGACAACGGTCGGCACCATCACCGATGTCGACGGTTTGTTTGAACTGAACAACATCCCGAGCAACGCTACAACGCTCGTTGTTTCGTTCATCGGAATGGTGTCGCAGGAGGTGGCAATCTCCGCAGAGGTCAATGTGAAGCTCTCTTCAGACACGGAGATGCTCGACGAGGTGGTAGTCACCGCCATGGGTATCTCGCGCGACAAGCGTACCCTCGGCTATACCATGCAGGACATCAAGGCCGAAGAGCTGACACAGGGTATGGCAACCGACTTGGCAGGTGCAATGTCCGGTAAGGTGTCCGGTCTGAACATCACCGCTTCATCCGGTATGCCCGGTGCATCTTCGCAGATCACCATCCGTGGCGTGCGCTCGTTCAGTGGCGACAACACTCCTCTTTATGTTGTGGACGGCATGCCTGTCAACTCCGGTTCGAGCGGCATGAGCTCCAACATCTCCGGCTCTGACTATGCCAACCGTTCTCTCGATATTGACCCCAACGACATTGAGAGCATCAACATCCTGAAAGGTCAGGCAGCGTCTGCCCTCTACGGTATGCGTGCATCAAACGGTGTCATCATCATCACCACCAAGAGCGGCAAGAGCGCGAACAAGGGCAAACCGCAGATAACCTTCACCACCAACGTGACTGCCTCCAAGATCTCTACTTATCCGGAGATACAGACGGAGTATGCACAGGGCGTCAGCGGCAGATTCAATCCCAACGCTTCCACAGCATGGGGTCCCAAGATTTCGGAACTTCCTAACGATGCCACATACGGCGGCAACACCGACAACGCCTATACACAGGCATACGGCATGCACCAGGGACAGTACTACAACCCCAAGCGTGCAACAGCATTCGGTGACGAGGAGGCAGGATGGACCACACCGGCATCCTACAACAACATGAAGGACTTCTTCGAGACAGGCGTTGCATGGACAAACAACATCAGCATCGCACAGAACCTCGGACGCGGCAACTACTCGTTCTCTCTCGGCAACACCAATCAGGACGGTATCGTCAAGAACACGGGCATGGAGCGTTACAATGCCAAGATGAACGGCTCGCTCCAGATCAACAACTTCTTCTCTACCGGCTTCAGCGGCAACTTCGTGGCTTCCAAGGTCAAGAAGCAGTCCGGTGGTAACGACGGTCTGATGGCTACACTCGCCGGTGCACCTCCCAGCTACGATATGAAGGGCATCCCGAGCCATGCTGCCGGCGACCCCTACACACAGGTGCATTTCCGCTCGCTGACATTCGACAACCCGTACTGGGCTGTAGAGAACAACAAGTTCACGGAGAAGTCGCAGCGTTTCTTCGGCAACGCATATCTGCGCTTCGAACTGCCCATCGGTGAGGACATGAAGATCGATGCCAAGTATCAGCTTGGCGAGGATGCCTACACCACGACATATACCGACATGTTCGGCTATGGCCACAAGAATGCCAAGGGTAGCATCGACAACAATACCGCTACAATAAACGAGCTGAACTCGCTGTTCACGGCATCTTTCGACTGGAACATCAATCCGGATCTCCACATGAACATTCTCGTCGGTAATGAAATCGTGAACTCTCACACCACCTACCGCGAGGAATACGGAAACAACTTCAACTTCGCAGGCTGGAACCACATGAACAACGCGTCGTCATACTCCGCTGCTGAGTCCAAGTATAACGACCGCACGATAGGTAACTTCGCCAACCTGACCGTCGACTGGAAGAACATGCTCTTCCTGAACGCCACAGGTCGTCAGGATCGCGTGTCGAGCATGCCTCGCGGCAACCGCACGTTCTTCTATCCTTCGGTGTCTCTCGGATTCATCTTCACCGAGCTTGAGCCTCTGAAGAACGACGTGCTGACCTACGGTAAGCTGCGCGGCTCATACGCAGAAGTAGGTATGGCAGGTACATACCGTCCTTCTTACTATACAACTCCGGGCTACGGCGGCGGCTTCTCCAGCGGCACTCCGTTCATGTATCCGTACAACAGCATCTCGGCCTACACGCCGTCTTCGACCATCTACGATCCTAACCTGAAGCCGCAGAACACCATCTCCTATGAAGGCGGTATCGACCTCGGCTTCTTCAACGGACTTATCACTTTCGAGTACACCTACTCGCGTCAGAACGTCAAGGATCAGATCTTCTCTGTTCCATTGGCAGGCTCCACGGGCTACAGCTCGTTCGTGACCAACGGCGGTAAGATCCATACCAACGCCCATGAGTTCACACTCGGCGTGAAGCCGATCGACACAAAGAACTTCAAGTGGGATGTGTCTGTCAACTTCACCAAGATCGACAACTATGTCGACGAGCTGGCTGATGGTGTCAACAGCATCTACCTCGGTGGCTTCGTTGAGCCGCAGGTTCGTGCCGGCATCGGCTTCAAGTACCCTGTCATCTACGGTACAAGCTATCTGCGCAATGAGAACGGCGACATCGTGGTCGATGCCAACGGTCTGCCGCAGACAGGCGAGGAGAAGGTCATCGGTACCGTGTCTCCGGACTTCCAGATGGGCTTCAACACGACCATCGAACTGTATAAGTTCCGCCTCAGCGCGACACTCGACTGGAAGAAGGGCGGCGACATGTACTACGGTACATACACGATGATGGACTACTACGGTTCGAGCAAGCGTTCCGCAGACTTCCGCAACATGGATCAGTTCCTCTTCGAGCTTCCGGCTGTGAAGCAGAATGCCGACGGCACATACTCTCCTAACGACATCTACATCAGCGGCGAGAATGCTTTCAGCTACTTCAGCGCACTGAACGACATCTCTGAGTCATTCATCCACAAGTCTTCCTACCTGAAGCTGCGTGAGGTCTCTCTGAGCTATCCTTTGCTGAACACACCTAAGGTAGGCTTGACGGTGAGCGCGTTCGCACGCAACATCCTGCTGTACTCTTCGGTGAAGGGCTTCGACCCCGAGGCTTCTCAGGGTACCGGCAACATGGCGGGCGGTTTCGAGCGTTTCTCTCTGCCGGCTTCGAGCCAGTTCGGTTTGGGTTGTACTGTTAACTTCTAAACTAACACAGAATTCAGAACATGAAAAAGATATTATACACAACATTAAGCGCATTTGCGGCACTCTCCGTGAGCTTGAGTTCCTGCTCTGAGGATGTGCTCGACAAGGTCAACAAGGACATGAACCATGCCACTGACGTTGAGGCAAAGTTCATCATACCCGAACTTATCACAAGGACTGCAATCAATGTCTCGGGCGGCGATTTCAACACCTACGCAACGATTGCCGTAGAGCATGAAGGCGGTGTGTTCAACCAGCTCGCCAGAGCTGAGTCACGCTCAAGCGAGTGGAACGTGTCGTCTACGTTCAACAACTCATGGGGCTCTGTCTACACATCCCTGCGCAACGCAAAGATCGTGCTGGACAAGACGGCAGACGATGCCGAGGGCGTGAATGCCGGCGACAAGAGCCTGCGCGGCATTGCCGAGGTGATGTATGCATACAACGCGGCAATACTGACAGACCTCTTCGGCGACGCACCGTTCTCGCAGGCACTTCAGGGTACGGACAATCTGAACCCTGAACTGGACACGCAGGAGAGCATCTATCAGACCATAATGACGACCATCGATGCAGCCATAACAGACCTCACGGCAGCCGGCTCAAGCTCCGGTCTCGGTGCCTACGACTACCTCTATTATGGCGACAACACGAAGTGGCTGAAGTTCGCCTACGGACTGAAGGCACGCTTCCTGATGCACACCATCTATCGCGCAAGCGACAAGAACAGTGTCTATCAGCAGATTGTCGACAACGTGGACAAATCCTTCGAGAGCACTGCCGATCAGGCAACATTCAATGTCTATGACAGCAACAACTGGAACCCGCAGTTCGACCTGCAGTACAGCCGTGACTACTGGGGCTTCAGCAAGAGCCTGTATGACAAGATGGTGGCACGTCAGGATCCGCGCATCGACCGCATCATCTTCGTTCCCTATAAACGGAACATCCCATCGGACAGCGAGTGGCTGACAGACGGCAAATGCCCGCTTGTCGATAACGGCGTGCTCTCCTATGGTGAGGTGCAGTGGCTGTATGCCTACAGTGCTTACTCTTTGGCCATGACAGCCGGCACATACCTTCAGAGCTATCATGAGACACAGATGCTGAAGGCCGAAGCTCTCGTCCGTTTGGGCAGGGAAGACGAGGCCAAGGCTGCCGTGCTGAATGCCACGAAGTCGGCGTTCGCCTCGGTTGAAGAGGGCGTGGACGCAGCTGTAAGCAGCGGTGTCGGTCCGTACTTCGCCGGTGAGGACGTGCCTCTGACCGATGCTGATGCCGAGGCCTACTACAACCGTGTCATCGCTCCTCTGAGCGGTCAGGCACTGCTGAAGGAGGTCATGGTTCAGAAGTATCTCGACATGTACAACGCCGGTGGCGAGTCTCTCGAGACCTACAACGACATCCGCCGCATGATGGCTCTTGGCGAGAACTTCGTCGAGCTGGCCAATCCCAAGAATGCAGAGGGCAAGTTCCCGCTGCGCTACGGCTACGGCAGTGACGATACGACGACCAACCCGAACGTGCAGAGCGCATTCGGCAACGGACAGTATGTCTACACCGAGAACGTATGGTGGGCCGGCGGTAGCAGATAACGGATACAATAGTCGGTTTCCATCGGCTGATTGATATTATCAAATTATCCTTTGAGGAGCGGATGAGCCTTGTGCGCATCCGCTCCTCTTCC